>JAGUZM010000542.1 GCA_020060805.1 Deltaproteobacteria bacterium
CACTGCTACGGAGGATGGAGGATAACGCAGGAGATGGGTGTTTTTCAGCAGCCTGTTAGAGGAATTCCTGGACGGGGTGCCATATGTCATACCGCGAAGAAATGGACAGCATGGGAAAGGTGCTGGTTCCGGAAGATGCGTACTACGGAGCCCAGACCCAGCGGGCGAAGGAGAACTTTTCGATCAGCGGCTTGAGATTCCCACCCCCTTTTATCAGAGCCATCGGGATGATCAAGAAGCACGCAGCCGCCGTAAACCGCGACCTGGAGCTCTTGAACCCCGAGATCGCCGATGCGATCGTGAAAGCGAGCCAGGAGGTGATCGAGGGAAAGCTGGACGATCAGTTCGTGGTGGATGTTTTTCAGACCGGGTCCGGCACTTCGACCAACATGAATGCCAACGAGGTGATCGCCGGCAGAGCGAATGAGCGCCTGACGGGAAAACGGGGTGGGAAAACGCCGGTTCACCCGAACGATCATGTGAACCTGGGCCAGTCGAGCAATGACGTCATCCCCTCGGCAATCCACATCGCTGCCCTGATCGAGATCAGCGAAGGCCTTATACCTGCCATGGACTCGCTCCACCATGCGCTCAAGGAGAAAAGCGTCGCTTTCCGAGACATCAGAAAAATCGGCCGGACCCACCTTCAGGACGCGGTGCCCATGAGTCTGGGGCAAGAGTTCAGCGGTTACGCGAGACAAGTCGAAGTGGGCATCGAACGGATCAGGGGTTGTGCCAGGAACCTGTCGGAACTCGCTCTGGGGGGCACTGCCGTGGGTACGGGAACGAACACCCATCCCCGTTTTGCCGCAAAGGTCATCGGTCGCATCTCGCAGGAAAGCGGATGCGATTTCAGAGAAGCGGAAAACCATTTTGCCGGCCAGGCAAGCCAGGACGCCCTGGTGGAGACGAGCGGAGCCCTCAGAACCTACGTTGTGAGCCTCATCAAGATCGCGAATGACATCCGCTGGCTGTCTTCAGGCCCCCGGTGCGGCCTGGCTGAACTCCACCTTCCTCCGCTCCAGCCGGGTTCCTCCATCATGCCCGGAAAAGTTAATCCCGTCATTCCGGAGGTGGTCCTTCAGGTGGCCGGTCAAGTGATCGGGAACGACACGGCGATCACGTTCGGGGCACAGGCGGGAAACCTCGAACTCAATGTCATGCTGCCTCTGATGGCTTTCAACCTGCTCCAGTCGATTCAGCTCCTCGAAGGAGCCACCCGATCCTTTGCAGAGCGGTGTATCAAAGGGATTTCTGCCAACGTCGAAAGGTGCGCTTCCAGCCTGGAGCAGAGCCTTGCCCTGGCGACGGCCCTCGTTCCAGCCATCGGCTATGACGCTGCCGCAGCTCTGGCAAAAAGGGCGTATGAAAAGAACAAGACCATCCGGGAGACGGCCATCGAGGAACGTGCGTTGCCTGAAGAGGAGATCCACCGGATCTTGGATGATATGATCGGCGGCAAAAGAAGACCTTGAGCAAGAGCCTTCCCCTCGGAACCTGGCTTATTCAAGGGACAATGACGCTTTTGTCAAGGCGATGGGCGAGGGCACTCCGGTGTCTTCCTCTTGTTGCGAGAGGACTTGCAGGAAGGCCTCCACAACCTTTGGGTCAAATTCATACCCTGCCCTGGCGATGACGTACTCCCTAACCTCCTCCCGGTTCAACGCTCGCCTGTAAGGCCGGTCGGAAACAAGGGCATCGTAGATGTCCGCCAAAGCGAAGATGCGGGCGCCCATAGGTATCTCCTCGCCCTTGAGGCCATAGGGATACCCACTCCCGTCGTAGTGCTCATGATGGTGTAGGACCAGAGGCTTGACTTTTGCGTAGGCTGCGATCGGGTCCAGGATCCTTGCCCCGAGCTCCGCATGCTGGCGCATGGTTTCGTATTCCTTTGAGCTGAGCTTGTCGGGTTTATCCAGGATCTCCGGGGGTATACCCAGTTTGCCGATATCGTGGAGGAGGCCTGCCCTGTGAAGGTCGTCCAGTTCTCCCCGGCTGAGGCCCATCACCTGGCCGATCTTCAGGGAGAGCTCGGTGACCCTCTCGGAATGGCCTGCCGTCCATGAGGATTTGGCGTCAATAGCCCTGGCCAAGGAATAAAGGGTTCCCCAGCTCAGTTCCTCGAGGTCCGCGACGAGGTTCGCGTTCGTTAAAGCCAGAGCGACCTGGTCAGCGAGCTGGCGGGCACGGACGCGGTCTTCCTCGGTCATTGCGCCGGGAACGCGGAAACCCAGAGTCATGACCGCGGTCAAATTGTTGTTCGCGAAAACAGGGAGAACCAGAAACAGCTCCATCCCAAGGCCGGACAACGGCTCGATGTAGGAGGGCGTTTGATCGTTCGATCGGATGATCTGCGTTTCCGGGTTGGTGTTCAGTTCGTGGTACTCTCGGTCCGATAGATTGATCGATACCAGACGCACGGGTCCGGAAGCGACATCGTCCTTGACATACATCTCCCCATCCAGCTCGTTTCGCCGGGCAAACAGGGCGAGGCCGGCAGAATCGGCCGGGAAAAGGTCCCGGAGCCTTGCCAGGACTTCGGTCGCGATCTTTTCTTTATCCAGGACCGAAAGGATGGCGCGAACGATCTCATTCATGGTGCTCATGGCTTTGAACTGCTTGTCAAGCTTATCCGCCATCACGTTGAACGATTCGGCGAGTTCCTGGAATTCATCCCCGCTATCGACCGTCACTTGGGCCTGGAAATCCTGGCCGGCGACACGGCGGGTCCCCTCCCTCAGCTTTTCCAGGGGAACAAGGCTCCTCTGAATCTGCTTGAAGCTGAGAAAAAGAACGACCCAGATGGTGAGAAGAAGGATCAGGGTAAAGGTCTTCTTGAAATCACCCGCTGCGACAAGGACGTTATCCCTGGGCTCGCTGATCACGATGATCCATTTGGGCGCGTGGAACTCGTATTTCACGAAGAGGCTCCAGTACACCGCGATGTATCTCATGCTCCCGCGACTCCATTCGAACTTGCCCGTGTGGCTCCGGACCATTTCAGCGATCTCACCTGCGGGAATGGACTGCATCCCGGATTGGGACCTGAAAAGCACATTTCCGGAATGATCGAGGAAGCATAGATCCCCGTTCGGGGGCAATACCATATCGGGTACAATTTCCCAGAGATAGTTGTCTTTGATTTCACCGACAAGCTGAGACGACCCCTCAGGCTGATTTCCCAGGGCAGTGCGCAATAGAATGCGCGGCATCTGACCCGAAGGATGGAGGGTGGTCAAGAGGGGTTTTCCTGAAGAAAGGTGATCCGATTCGCCAGCTTTGAGGGATGGGATCTCCTTCATATCGCCGAAAATGGGAACAACCTCTCCTTTGGGTGAGATCACCGCAAGGGCCTTGAAGTACTTCTTGGCAAAGGGTTCCAGAGCTATTTTGCTTGAAACCTGAGAAGGGTTGGACGGGCTGTGGTCAATGGAGGAGGCCAGGTTCTTCATTCCCGTGCTTATAAACTGCAGCCGTTCGAGGATGATGAGGCCAGCGGACTTCACCCCCTGGAATAAGCGATTCTGGCCCTGCTGCTCAAGTTGGCCCGTCACCCCCTCGTAAGAGAGGATAGCGAGGGCGGTGACGGGCAGTAACGTGCAGGTGATGAAAAGGATGAAGATTCGGCGCGCCACTTTGCTGCGCAAGAATGAGCGGTCGATTCGCAAGACCCTATCCCTTCCCAATTCCCCACAGGAACCTGAAGAGCTGGTGGGGAGAAAAATTCGGCCCTCAATTACGGGGCTTCAAATCCTATGAACCCGACGGCATGTCGTTTTCTTCTTACGGAAAAATTATAGAGAAAATAAGGGGTTTTGTCAATTTTGGGGAGCAGAAGGGGCAGATCCGGCTCATTCTTCCGGGGGGTATTCCAGGCTGTTTCTTATGGAGACCACAGCATCCCCGACTTCCTCGACGCCGGTGTAATAGAAAGCCGGCGCATTGATGCCTGAATCATCTATGAATCTGGTGACGGGCTTGATCCCGGGAAGGGTGTCAAGAAAGGGGCCGACAACGTACATGAAAAACAGCAGCAGAGCCACGCCGAGGCCGAGTTTAAGCCAGGCCTTGAGGCGTCCTGGCGGGTCCTGAGACCCGCCAGGAACAAAAAGCATTCTGTCTTCTGCGCCTTTCATGTCCTTATATCTTTCCTGCCACATCCGGGAAAATGATGAAGAACATGATGTAGGCAACCACGAGGGTCATAACCAACTGGAGAGTCTGTCCGGACACATACAGGGTGATGGGCTTGCCTCCCTTGAAGTACTGGCCGAACTCGCGGAAGTTGGTCTCCAGGCCTATGGAAGTGAAGGCAAGGGCGAAAAACCACTCTCGGAGCAGCCTGGTGAAACCCCTCAGCACGCCCTGGTCGATCATGGCGGTGCTGTAGTCTCCGCCCACCGCGCCGTCGATGATGGAGAAGACGATGGATGCAATCATGAAGCCGAGGACGAACTTCGGGAACCGGTACCAGATCTCCCACCAGCTCACCTGTTGCCCGGGCGCGCACTCGACCTTGGCGCACCAGTAAACCGCCACGCCGAAAGCGGTAACGCCGATCAGGATGTTCTGGATCATCTTGATCGTGGCCGCCACATACAGGGCCTTTTCCCCGTAAAAGGCGCCGGCTGCAGCCACCGCGCCCGTGGAATCAATCGTGCTTCCCATCCAGGCGCCTGCAAGAATCTGGTCCATCCCCACCAGCCTGGCGAAGGCAGGCTGCCCCACCATGCAGATGGCAGTGAAGACCATGGAAAGGCCGATAGCAAGGGTGAGTTCTTCTTTCTTGGCCCTGCAGGCTGCCGCGGTGGCAATGGCCGCGGAAACGCCGCAGACCGACATGTCCGCCGATATCGTGATATTGAGGGTCTTGGACGGCATCTTGAGGATGCGCTGGCCGAACCAATAAGTGGCGATCAGGGTGATGGGCGTGCAGATCCAAGCGATGAAGATGCCCGGCTTTCCGATGGCGAGGATTTTTCCGAAAAGGATCTCGGCTCCCAGGAGAACGAGGCCCGTCTTGATGAAGTACTCGGTCTGGACGGCGGGCATGACCCATTTCGGCGTTCCCACGGTGTTGCTGATGAGGATACCGAAAACGATGGCCCAGAGAGGAAAGCCGAACCCGTAATGGTGCATCGTGTTCTGCTGCTCTGCCATGTAGGCGAACACGGCCAGAACAAAGACAAAGAAGAACCCGACAAAAAACTTGCCAAAGGATTGGCCCATGATGGCCTTGCCGATACCGAAGAAGACTCCCAGGATGATGGCCAGGCCGATGAGGTAAGGTATGCGGTTGTAAGGCTTGTTGCCAGCCTTGCTGCTGGCCTTGGACGCCGCTTCGCCTGCTTTCAGCAAGGCAGCGATCTCGGCTTCCGCTTTCTTATTGAGATCCGCGTTCTTGAAGGCCGCGGCCGCCGCAGCTTTTTCAGCCTCCTTCGCCTTCGCGAGAGCCGCCTCCTGCGCAGCCTTTGCCTTCTTGGCCCCTTCCTCATGAGGGGCGTTCATGGCGTCGGCCGTAGCCTTGCTCCTGTAAAGGGCGTTAACGGGGTTGCTGGCCCACCGGCTGGGGGCGTTCAAGAACTCCTGGATCGTCTTCCCGAAGCTTTGATCCCTCGCGCGGATCCTTTTTAGCGCCGAAGACGCCTGATGCCAGGCCACGGTTTTGAAGGGAGCCTTGGCCGCCTCCTCTTTCATCGTTGTGTTGTGCTTGTTGAAATTCTCCTGCATCTTGTCAGGAGGCCTGGGAAGAAAGATGAGAAGACCCACGATCAGGATGATAAAACCCATCCAGATGGCCATCCAGTCTTCTTTGGTGTACAAATCCTTTAAGGACGTTTTCCCGCTTTCAATCACGACATAGTCCTGACCCGCGGGTTTGGCGCGTGAATTCTCAGCCATGATAGATCCTCCGCTATCCCCTCCGTAGAGGGGGCCAGAATGGGAAAGAGTAAAGGATAAACCTCATGAGACCATAGCAGCACCGTAAGCAGACCGTTGTCTCAAGCGCCAAGCATCACCCCCTTCCGGACGAATTCAGTCACGTTCCAAAAAAAGTGGAAACCAAGCTGATAGAACTCTAAGCTTCATGAAGGTAGATGTTCGAGAGCCAAGGCATGTCAGACTTGTTGAATAGGATTTTTACCTCATTGACCATGGTTTTGTCAAGGTTTATGAGCGGTTACAGGGCGATAATCATGGACCAAGCGATCCCGGGATGGTTTCGGAGCCCGATGCAGGGGAAAAGTACGGAGTTTTTGACAACAGGAAAGGCAACCCTTGGACCCATCAATAAAGTCCGGTATAATCAGTCATGGCCATTCCGTTCTCTATGATCATCGAAAGGATTTCTTCGCTCTTCGCGCCGTCCTTTGACTGGATTCAGGTGGAGGTTACTTCTTATTGCAATGCCGCCTGCATCTACTGCCCCCGAACGGTTTACAGACACTCCTGGGAAGACAGGCACCTGCCTCTGGAGACGTTCAGAAAACTGGAGCCGGTACTGCCGAAAACGCGGCACTTGCACCTTCAGGGCTGGGGGGAACCTTTCCTCCATCCGGGTTTCTTTGACATGGTTGCGATCGGAAAAAAGGCAGGGTGCCGGGTCGGAACCACGACAAACGGCATGTTACTCGACGGAGAAACCATCCGGCGGCTGATCAGCAGCCAGGTGGACATGATCGCCTTTTCCCTGGCCGGAACGGGCCATGAAAACGACAGGATTCGAAAAGGCACACGCCTCTCCAAGGTCCTGGAAGGGATTCGATCTTTGAAGAGGGAGAAAGAGAAAGGGGGGACCCTAAAGCCCGCGGTTCACGTGGCTTATTTGCTTTTCAGGTCAGGAATCGGAGATCTGGAGAAACTTCCCGGCCTCCTGAAAGACTCCGGTGTGAGCGATGTGGTCGTATCTTTCCTGGATTTCGTCCCCTCCGAGGAGTTGCAGGAAGAGGTCATCGCTCCTGCCACAAGCTCCGAAAAGGATGAGTTGAGATCACGCCTTGAAGGGATAAGAGAGGAAGGTGAGAGGCAGGGCATCCACATTCATCACCCCATGGGATCCGTCGTTTATGAAGGAGGAGGGTGCAGCGAGAATGTGCTCAGGGCGCTCTGTATCGCTTCCGACGGCTCGGTGACGCCGTGCGTCTTCACGAATCTGAGGGCTCACCAGGCTTCCCATGTCCTGGCCGGAAAAAAGCGCGCTTACGAGCCCCTGGTGTTCGGGAATATCGAACGACAATCCGTCAAGGACATCTGGCAGCAGAAAGAGTACAGGGCGTTCCGCGGGACCTTTCGTGCCGGCGAGCTTCTGCCCCCATGCCGGGGGTGCCCCAAACTGCGCAGGACCTGACACATAGGAAAAAGAATGGAGACATGCCCCAAGGTGAAGCCCATTTCTTCATCCCTTATCCGGCCTCGAAGTAGCCTTTCTTTCCATGGAGGCTAAACCTTTTTTCAGAATGAGGACGGTCACCATGGCGACCCAGGCGCCGGCCACGGCGTCGCTCAGAAAGTGGGAGGTGATGATCAACCGGCTTGCGGCAACGACTGCCGCAAACAGGAACAGGGGTATCCGCAACCCGGGAAAGAAGTGAGAGAGGGCAAAGGCGAGGGAAAAGGCGGTGGCGGCGTGTCCTGAGGGAAAGGAAACAACCCTGTGGTCGTAGTCGAAAAAAGTGAACCCATACAGCCC
>JAGUZM010000133.1 GCA_020060805.1 Deltaproteobacteria bacterium
ATTTTATCCTGCACGGACAGAAGCTTTCCTGCCTCTGTCACGGAAAGCCCGGGGCTCGTGATGGGCATATAGAAGATCGTTCCTTCATACAGGGGAGGCATGAACTCGCTGCCGATAGGTTTAAAGACGAGGAGTAAAACGGTCGCGGGAACAACGGCGAAGTTGATGACCAGGGCAGTCCACTTGTACTTCAAAGCCCACCGGATAAATGGGCTGTACAGCCTGATGAAGAATTTCGATACCGGATTTTCAGACTCGGGTCTCAACTTCTTGCCCTTGATGAAAAGGGTCATGAGGACAGGGACCAGGGTGATGGCGAGAATGGAAGACGCCACCATCGCAAAGGTTTTCGTGAACGCCAGGGGCCTGAACATCCTCCCCTCCTGTGCCTCTAGGAGAAACACGGGAACAAAAGAAATGATAATGATGATCAAGGAGAAAAAGATCGCCCTCCCTACCTGCTTCGCAGCACGGATGATCGTCCTGGTCGCCTGCCTCTTCTCCTCCTCTGATCCCTCCGATAGTTTCCGATAAGCATTCTCCACCATAACGATGGACGCATCCACCAGCACACCTATGGCCAGCGCTATCCCTCCCAAGGACATGATGTTGGAGGTGATGCGGAGAAAGTACATGGGAATGAACGATGCGATCACCGCAATGGGCAGAGCAAAAATAGGCACCAGGGCTGAGCGAAAATGGAGGAGAAAGATGATGATGACAACACTGACAACGATCATCTCCTCGATCAGCGTTTTCTGGAGGCTTTTGATCGAAAGCTCAATCAGCTCGGACCGGTCATAGGTGGGAACGATCTTGACCCCGTCAGGAAGGCCCGGCTCGATCTCCTTGATTTTCTCCTTTACCCTGTTGATCACGGTCAGGGCGTTTTCACCATAGCGCATCACCACAATACCGCCGACGACCTCACCCTTTCCGTCCAGCTCCACGATTCCCCGTCGAATTTCCGGTCCCAGCCTGACATCTGCGATATCCCTCAAAAGGACGGGGGTGCCCCGCTCGTTCGTTCCCAACCCAATCTTCTCGATGTCGGCGACACCTTTGATGTATCCCCTTCCCCTCACCATGTATTCTCTCCCGCCGAATTCAAGAAGCCTTCCCTCCACGTCATTGTTCGACCTTCTGATCCTTTCCATCACGTCCTGGATCGATATGCCGTAGGACGACATCCGCTTGGGGTCGATGGTGACCTGATACTGTTTAACGAACCCCCCCACGCTCGCCACCTCCGCCACCCCGCTCACACTGGCAAGGGCATAGCGAAGATACCAATCCTGGAGCGTTCTCAGGTAGGCAAGGTCGTGCTGGCCTGTATCATCAACGAGGGCATAAGTGAAAACCCAGCCGACGCCCGTGGCGTCGGGGCCGAGCACAGGGGTCACGTCAGGCGGTAATTTCCCTGTGATCTGCTGCATATATTCCAGGACTCTGGATCGTGCCCAATAGATGTCTGTTCCATCTTCAAAGATCACGTAGACATAGGAAAAGCCGAAATCTGTAAAACCTCTTACTGCCTTCACCTTGGGAGCAGAGATCAGCGAAGTGACAATGGGATAGGTAACCTGATCTTCTACAAGGTCGGGGCTTCTTCCTTCCCAAGGGGTATAGACGATCACCTGGACATCGGAGATATCCGGAACAGCGTCCAAAGGGACCCCTTTCAGGGAATAAATGCCCCCCAGGGTCAAAAGAAACACGAGAATGAAGACCAGGAAACGATTTTCCGCACAGTAATCGATCGCCTTTTCAATCATCGCCTCGCCCTTTCAGCTACTTCCCATGACTCCCATGTTCCATGCCGGGCATGCCTCCGGCCGCTTCCTTGAAACTGGATTCCGAGTCGATCAAGAAGTTGGCACTCGTGACCACCCGTTCTCCCGGCTTGAGACCGCCGATCACCTCGTAATAATCATCTACCTTGACACCCAGCTTCACCTCTCGGGGCTCAAAATACCCGTAGCCTTTGTCGATGAAGGCCACCTGCCTGATGCCTGTGTCAATGATGGCCCCCTCCGGGACAGCGAGCCTTTCCCCCAGGTCAATCTTCACATTCACCTCGGCGTACATTTCCGGTTTAAGCCTCCCTTTGGGGTTCGCAAACTCAAGCCTCACCTTTGCCGTTCTGGTCTTTGGGTCCAGGGAAGGATAGATGTAGATCACCTTTCCCGTGAACACCTCCGCAGGGAGGTAGGCTAACTTCACGGACGCTGCCTGTCCCATCTGGATCAGGGGAAGCTCGTACTCATAGATGTCCGCGTAAACCCACACCACCGACAGGTCCGCCAGCTTGAACAGGGCCATACCGGGCGTAACATTCATGCCCCTGTAAACCATTCTTTCCAGAAGAAACCCCTCATACGGGGAGTAGAGGGTGAGGGTCTTCCGCGGTTGTCCGCTCTGCTCCAAGGCTCTGATCTGATCATCACTGATATCCCACAGTTTCAGCCGGCGCCTGGCTGATTGAACGAGAGCATCGCCCGTTGAGGCCACCTCCGGAAACGGGCTCTTCATGAATCCTTCCCTCGCTTGAAGGGCGACGAGGTATTCCTCTTGTGTGGAAACGAGTTCAGGACTGTAGATGGTCAGAAGGGCATCCCCCTGCTTCACATAAGCCCCGGTAAAATCGACGTAGAGGTCTTCAACCCACCCTCCGATCTTGGGAGAAATCGTCACCACCCTTTTTTCATCGTAATCCACCCGGCCCGTGGTCCGGATCAGTTTCTCCAGGCGCCGGGGCTTCACGGTCCCGATCTTGACCCCGATCAGTTGCTGTCTTTCCGGCGAGATGTTTACGGTGCCCGGGGAAAGCTCCACCATCTTGCCTTCTTTCTTGACGGAATCCATGGTCAGGCCCTCCATCTCCATGTCGAGCCCCTCAGACTTCTTGGCCTCCTGCACCGGGTGCCTCTCATGCCCGGCTTGCGCGCCGATGCCACTGACCTTCGCACCTATCAGGATACCGACAGCCAGCAATGCCCACAGGATGATCTGCGCCGACCCCTTCATCTTTCCCCTCCTATCTTAGCAACCTCTTCCCGACAGCCATTTCCAGGGTCGAGAGATTCTTTTCGTATTCCGTCAGGGCCTCGTGATATTCCAGTTCGTAGCGGTACAATGTCATCTGGCTGTCCAGCAGGGTCATGAAATCGACCTTGTTCACCGTGTAAGCGCTCAGCGCGGATTTCACCTGGATGCCTGCCTGGGGGATGATCCCGGTTTTGTAGAGTTCGACTTGCCGCTCCGTCCGATGCAGCATGGAGGCCATGCTCACGATCATGTATAAGATTTCGTTTTTCATCGTCCCATACTGAGCCTGAAGAGCTTGAATATCGGCGGATGTTTCGGCCACCTTGCGGCTCTGTTTGGAATCGTAGAAAATGGGGATGTTCACCTCCACCATCCCGGTGAGCAGATCCCGTCGCCCCATTTCAGGGCCGCTGTCCCTTTGTCCATAGGCAAATTTGAAGTTGAAGTCAGGGTAGTAGTCCAGCTTGGCCAGCTTGTGCGCTTTCTCCTTTGCCTCTATCATCGTCCTCATCGCTTTAAGGGCAGGGTTGGAATCCAACGCGACTGATTGAAGCTCTTCGAGAGTGAAAGAGAATTTCCTGAAGATCAGTTCCTCCGGTTCACCCATGGGCGAACTCTGGGGACGATTGAGGAGACTGAGCAACTTCGCTTCCAGGGCCACCCTTTTCTGATCGAGCATTATCAATTCGTCTGCCATTCGGGAGATTTCCACGTAAGCCTTGAGAACGTCCTGCTGGATGCCCTCGCCCGTCCCATACCGGGTCTCTGCGATCTTCGCGAGGGTTTCGAAAATCTGCTTGTTTCTTTGGGTAACCTCCCTGGCTCGATACACGTGGGAAAGGTCGAAATACGATGTCTTGACGTCTTTGATGACCCTGATGACTCTGTCTTCAATTTCTTTTGAAACCGCCTCCGCCTCTTTTTCAGCGATCTCCCTCATCAAGGGTCTCTTTCCCGGGAAAGGCAGCTTTTGGGAAATCGAAACTTCCTTCATCGTCATATCCTCGTCCCTGAAACTGAAATTGGTAGGCAGGTTGACGATTCCAAACCCGAGCATCGGGTCTTCAAACGCCGAAGCCTGAGGAACCTTTTCCCTGAAGACTTCCCACCTTCTCTTGGCCGCCAGGATCTCAGGATTGTTCTCGATCGCTTCCTCAACAAGTTGCCCGACGTTCAGGGGCGCTTTCGCCGGCTGGGACAACGCAGGGTCCGGAGTTGTCAAAAAGACAAGAAGACCAGAAAAGAGAAACAGAAGCCCGCTGCGCATTTTTTCCTCCTTCTTTCAATAAGATGAGTCAATTTCAGTGACCAACCTCAACCCTTTGCCGCCACTGGGGTCCCGGAAAGACCCCTTTCGACTTCTCCCCAGGCCATATATCCATTGGCCCAGAATGCCCTGGAAGTTAGCTTTCAGAGGCAAGGTTTTATTCGACCCCCCGTAAAGTGAAACCTGCCTATTCGCAACAATAGGCACATTTTATGATTTATCCAGGGGGCTTTGGTCACTCTACCATGAAGCCTTGGGTAAGCGCACGGCAAAGGTGGTGCCCCCCCTGAATTCGGACGAAAAGAAATCTCCCCTCCGTGAGCGTCCACGACCTTCTTGGCGATGGCCAAGCCAAGGCCTGTCCCCCCCTTCTTGGTACTGAAAAAGGGAATAAACACTTCCTCTTTCCGTTCCCCTGGGATCCCGCATCCATGATCGCTCACCTCAAGGACGACGTTTTCTCGCTCCCTGCGGGTGCATACCATCACAGTTTCTCGTTGCTCGGAGGCTTCAATCGCGTTTATCAGAAGGTTGATGATGACCTGCTTCATCCTCCGTTGATCCGAGTTGACCAAAAGAGGGCCTTCTTCGAGCCGGAGTTCAACCTTGACTTCTTTCTCAGCAGCCACGTTTTCAACGATCGGCAGCGATTCCATGATCGCCTGGTTTAGGTCTTCCCGCGATTGATCCAGGGTCAGGGGCCTCGAAAAATCCAGCATACCCTTGATCATGCGTTCCAACCGTTCGGTCTCCGCAAGGACGATATCAAGTTTTCTGTGATCAGGGTTTGTTCGATCCATCCTTTTCTGGACGGACCGGGCAAAGCCGCCAATGGCCACGAGAGGGGTTTTCATATCATGGGCAACGCCAAGCAGCGCCTTTCCTATCGCTGTATAGCTTTCAGCTTCCCTTAGCCGTCTCTGGTCTGTCCTTTCCCGATCGACGAGGAGTCCCAAAATAACACCAACCGCGTTGTATAGGGCGATCTCCATCAAGTTATTAAGGTCATTCGAAGAAAATCCTTCCCACTGGCTGATGATGTGGATGAGATACAGAAACGTGATGCTGGAACAAGTGAGTATACCGCCCCGGAGGCCGAACCAAAGGCCTCCCAGTAATAAGGGCACAAAATAGAGTTCCCGGTAGAAAATATGGTAGTGGTA
>JAGUZM010000139.1 GCA_020060805.1 Deltaproteobacteria bacterium
AAACGCCCCGAGGTAATATTGCGGTCCTGAGAGAACACCTCCGGGGGGCTTCGGCCCATGCTGAATTCGGCAACGGATTTCTGACTCAGGACACTAGCCCCAGCCTGCCTTAGCCTGCCCCGTGCTAGACACGGGCTACTTGATAGGGGAGAATCTAATACAAACGCATTTATTCCTTTAACATTCCTGTGCTCCCCCTCACCCCGCCCTCTCCCCCAATCTTGGGGGAAAGGGTGAGGGAGCATTAGTCCGTTTCTCTGGATTCCGGCTGGAGTTTATCCCGGACTTGATCCTGGGCCGGAATGACGACAAAGGCGGCAGGCCGCTGGGAATGAAGCCCTTAGGATTCAACAAGCATACCAGCGCGGGCTTGCAGAGGCTCATCGGACATTTATACGAAATATCAAAAGGTTAGATTTTATAGGGAGATGCACGGATTCTCCTGATTGTAAGGATTTTCAGACGGAAGGGAAACAAACTTCCATTTCTTGGAATAAGTTTACAACATCGAGGGATTGGCGAGCTGTGAAGCCTCATGGGGCTTTCTGCAAGGCTGGGTAAACCTTTTCTCCATGTAGCAGGTCTAAGGAGCAGCTGGGCTACTGCGGAGAGCGGTGGGGCGCGAAAAGTTTCCCTGATGGAGGGCTCTTGCCATGAAAAAAACATTGATTCCCTTTTTCCTCGTCTTCTTTTGGCTTCTTCTTTGGCCGGGGGCTCACCCCAGCGATGCGGGTCTCCGCTGCGGAACGAACGTGGTCACGGAAGGGGATACGGCTGTTGAAGTCCTCTATACGTGCGGAGAGCCGCACTATGTCGAGTCGTGGGTCGAAGAGAGGATCAAGAGGGATTTGTATCCGTATTCATCTTATTCATCCGTTCCGAACGACAAGGCGTGGAACCGCAATGCCTATCGCCGGCCTTTTTTCGTCAACGAGCATGTGGTGATCGAAAGGTGGACGTACACTTTCGGGGCAAATCGCTTCCTTCACTACCTCATTTTTGAAAACGGGACGCTGGTAAGAATCACGACCGGCCGTCGCGGCGGGTTCTGAAGACCGGGACGGAGGGTACACGGTACAAGCTACACGGTGCAAGGTTGAACATGGTATCGCATGGATTGTTCTTCTTTGCACCGTGCGTCCTGCACCGTGGGCCGTTCCTCTGCCTACGCAGCGATCTTATTGACGTTATGGGGGCGTTGACGGTGAGGCTGAGGTGATATTGCGGCTCTGAGAGACCACCTCCCCGCGAGGGGTAGGGCTTGCTAAGAGTGAAGCGATCACGATTGTGGTCATGGAGCAGGCTCTCTAAGGGTGGCGATGATCTCTTCAACGCGTTTCAGGGCGAGGAGGGCTTCCTCTAAGGACACGGAGCGGAAGCGGATGCGGTCTCCCGGCTTCATTTGGCCCAAGAGAGGGAGGTCTGCGCTGATGACGGTGGCGATCTTTCGGTATCCCCCGGTTACGGTTTCGCCTAGAATGAGGATCGGTTGACCGTCCCCCGGGACCTGGATTGATCCTGGAACCACTCCCTCGGATATGATGGATTCCTTCACTCCGGATCTTCTATGAATTAAAGGGCCGGACACCCTGATCCCCGTGCGATCGGATTTTGGGGTCACAGAATAAGGGGATTCCATGAAAAGCCTTTTGCTCTCTTCCGTGAAATCATCATCCTGAGGCCCGAGGAGCACCCGCAGGGACCAATCTTTGGGGTACCGAGGGATCGCGTTCAACGGGAGCTCTCTCTGAGAACAGTCAAGAAAATTTTCAGGAGAGCCTGCGTACAAACGGTCCCCCGCTTTCAAGGGTCTACCCTCATAACCCCCGAACCCTGAGATTAGGTTGGTGGATTTGCTGCCCAGCACCTGATCCACATGAATCCCCCCTCCCACAGCGAGATAGGCGCGGCAGCCGCTTTGGAGGGCTTTGAAGTGGAGCACATCATCCTTCTTCATGCGATGGGAGCGCCACATCGGCAGGCTTTTGCCGTTGAGCTGAACCCTGAGGTCTGCACCGGTCACGGCGATCGAAAGGTCCGTGAGACAAACCATTTTGAGCCCCATGATCGTGATCTCGAGGCCTGCCTCGTGCTCAGGGTTGCCCACGAGGAGATTCGCGATCCGCAGGGAAAAGGTGTCGAGAGCGCCGCTCGGCGGGACGCCGTAACGGCCGAATCCGTACCTGCCGCTGTCCTGGATCGTGGTCAGGGGGCCGGGGGACAAAATGTCAAAAGCTGCTACCCTTGCCACTGGCTGATTTCGTCCTCTCCGATGGCGAAGAACTTGACGAGGTCGCCCATTTCCAGGAGGGAAGGGGGCCACTTCGCGGGCTCAAACAGGTTCAGGGGCGTCCACCCCAGGATATGCCACCCTCCGGGACTTTGAACCGGATAAATGCCCGTCTGTCTTTGAGCTATGGCCACGGAACCGCGGGGGACCACGGTTCGAGGCGTTTCTCTGCGAGGCGTTGAAATGGCCTCAGGGACTTCTCCCATGTAAGGGTATCCGGGTGTGAACCCGATCATGTAAACCTGATAAACGGGTTCCCTGTGCAAGTTGACGACATCCTGCGGAGCCAGGTGATGATAGGATGCGACCCATTCAAGGTCAGGGCCATATTTCCCGCCGTATACGACAGGGACCCGAACCACCTTCGGCTCGGGTATGCTGGATGGGTCATGTCTCAACCAGAGATCGGCGATGATGTGCTGGAGGCTCAGGAGAGGAATCGTGAGAGGGTCATAGACGACCATGAGAGATCGGTAGCTGGGAACAAGATCCCTGACGCCTTGGACCCGCCCTTTGTCCATTTTCAGGAAAAGCTCTCTCACCCCCTGGTTGAGCGCTCGATCGATCTCATCACCCAGTTCCACGAGCAAAGCGCGGTCCCCCATGGGACGGAAAACGGGTTGTTTGTAAGGCATAAGGACCTCAGAAAATCACCTGGTGGATCTTCAAGATGGCCGATGAATGCGAGAAGGTACACGGCCTAGGGTCCGTGGTACACGGAAGAGAAAGCAGATAAGGCTATCAATGTTGCCCGGTGCGCTTTTCACAGAAAATTCCCCATCGGTGCGACTTCGATGCCCGCCCCTGCGAGGGTTTCTCTCAGCTTTTTCGTCAGCATCACGGCAGCGGGATTGTCTCCGTGCACGCAGATGGTGTCTGCGCTCAAGGGGATTTCCGTGCCGTCTATCGCGACCACCTTGCCTTCCCGGATGAGCTTGAGCACTCTTTCAGCGGCTTTATCCCGGTCGTGGATGATGGCGCCGGGCTCCCGCCTCGAAACCAGGGATCCGTCCCGATTGTAGGCCCTGTCGGCGAAGAACTCGTAGGCGATCCTCACCCCGTATTTTGAACCGACCGCTTCCAGCCTTTCTCTGCCGGGGCCGGCCATGGCCACGAGAATCAGGTTCTGGCCCAATCGAGAGATCACTTCCGCAACGGCTTCCCAGATGCCGAAGTTCTTGAAAGCCATGTTGTAGAGTGCGCCGTGGGGTTTGACGTGCTGGAGCCTCAACCCTTCCATGGCAGCGAAGGCGTGAAGGGCCCCTACCTGGTAGGCGACATAGCCCTTGATTTCTTCGAAGGTGGCATCGATATTCCTGCGGCCGAAACCCATGAGATCCGGAAACCCCGGGTGAGCCCCGGGGGCGACCCCGTGCTTTTTGGCAAGGGCGATGGTTTTTTCCATGACCCCGGGGTCGCCTGCGTGAAAACCGCAGGCGATGTTGGCCGAGGTGATCAGGGGGATCACTTCCTCGTCCAGCCCCAATTTGTAGTTGCCGAAGCTCTCACCGACGTCTGAATTCAGGTCAATCCTGTTTTTCTGGCCCATCTTCAACCTCCGTGAAAAACGATGATATGACACCAAGACAGCACAAAGCAACGGCAAAACGAGGAGGGAAAAAATTCCTTGCAAAGGGCGCGGCAATCGAGCTATTCGTGAGTTCATTCCGATGCAGGGTAAGAGGAGCCGCGGGCCTCAGCAGCGTTAACGTCAGGGATGGGAGGGGCCGAATATGTTGAATGTCTTGATCATCGTCGCCGCGGCATGCCTTCTCGCAGGGGTTCTGTATTTCGAAAAGCGAGAAAACCGGAAAGGCCTTGTCCCGACGAAAGGCCTCCTGTCTCTGATGTTTTTCTGTGCGGCCCTGGCTCAACCCCATCCCTTCCCGATATATTCCGGGTTTTTGATCACAGGACTCGGGCTATGTCTTGTCGGGGATGTGTGCCTTGCCCTCCCCCAGAAGAAGGCGTTCTTGCTGGGTCTCATGTCTTTTCTCCTCGGCCATGTCTTCTATGTCGTGAGTTTCTTCTGGGTTTCTAAAGCAAACCTTTGGATGTGGATCGGCGCCTGCCTCTTCGCACTCAGCAGCGCCACGGTTTATCACTGGTTAAAGCCCCATCTCGGCGGCATGAGGGGGGCCGTGTTTCTCTATATCCTGGTGATCACCATCATGACAGCGGGCTCCTGCCGGGTGCTGGGGGATGTGTCCCTGGGGCTGCCGGGCCGGGTCATGGTTTTCATCGGGTCAACGGGCTTCTATTTCTCCGACATCTTTGTCGCCAGGGACCGGTTTTTGAAGAAGCAATTCGTCAACAGACTGCTCGGCTTACCCATGTATTACCTGGGTCAATTTGTGCTGGCTTTTTCTCCGGGCCTGATTTAGACGGAGCAACAACCGAGGCATTGAGCATTGAACATTGGGGATTGATCATTGAACATTGGACATTTAACATTGATCATTGAGCATTGAACATTGGGGATTGATCATTGAACATTGGAC
>JAGUZM010000388.1 GCA_020060805.1 Deltaproteobacteria bacterium
CCCTCTCGCCGCCATCCAAGGCTTTTCTTGCGCTGGTGAACACGCTCCGGTCGCCTCAGGATAGGTAGATCGACAATTCTCTTGACAGGCCTCCTCAGCTTATTCTCTTATGCCAGGAGGTGATCCTAAAGGCTCTTTCCGCGGTGAAGGCTTGAGCCTGCTCAGGAACCGATCGGAGTCCATATGGGAACATTTGCCGGAAAACTGCTGAGGGTCGATCTGAGCGGGAGTAAGTCCACGGTTGAAGAAATCCCTGGCCTGCTTTTCAGGGATTTTATTTCCGCCAGAGGCTTAGGCTCCGAATACCTCTACAGGGAGCTCAAAGCAGGGACCGACCCGCTCAGCCCCGAGAACAGGCTGATCCTTTCCATCGGCGTTCTCGGCGGAACCGGACTCCAGGGCTTTTCCAAATGGGCCGTGACCACGAAAAGCCCCCTCACAGGCACGATTTTCCGCGCCATCACGGGCGGTAATTTCGGGGTCTGGATGAAGCACGCCGGGTACGACCTGATCATCATTCAGGGAAAGGCGGAGCAGCCCAGCTATGTGCACATCGACGGGGAAGGGGTTCATTTCCTGGATGCCCGGGATCTCATGGGTCTCGATTACCGCAGGGTTCAAATCAAACTCAAGGACAGGCACGGCCCTCACACCGAATCGGCGTGCATCGGCCCGGCCGGCGAAAAGCTCGTGCGGTATGCCGTGATCTCCTCGGGAGAGCGCACAGCATCGAGGGGTGGTGTCGGAACCGTGATGGGGTCTAAGGGACTCAAGGCGATCTCCATCAACGTGGCCACCCGTAAACCCGCTCCCCATGATCCGGCCCGGTTTGCAAACCTCCTCAAGCGACAAATCGACATACTGAAGCAGCACCCCCGCAAGAAAAACATGAGCACCTTCGGTACCCCCTACATCACGACCGTCGTGGACAGTCTCGGCATCCTACCGGTGAAGAACTTTCAGGAGGGACGGATCGAGACGATTCGCGAGATCACCGGTAAGGACTTCTTTGAATTGAAGAGGGCCAAAGCGGGCTGCCACGTGTGTATGACCCGGTGCGGCGGGATGCGAGATGTAACGCTGGGGCCTTTCAGCGGTTCGCGAATAGACGGTCCGGAGTATGAAACGATCTATGCCTTCGGGCCGTTGCTCGGCATCACGGACAAGCAGTTCGTCATCGACGCCAACGCCCTGTGCGATTACTATGGCCTCGATACCATCAGCGCTGGGGTGTGCGTTGCTTACGCCTGCGAGCTTTTTGAAAAAGGGCTGGTTTCCCCTTCTGACGCAAACGGCCTCGACCTTCGATGGGGTAATCAAGAGGCCCTGTTCTCCCTGATCGAGATGATCGGGAAGAGGGAAGGTTTTGGTGAGGTGTTGGGAGAGGGAGTGAAAAGGGCGGCCGAATCTCTGGGCGGCGATGCCGGCCTGTATGGCATGCACATCAAGGGCCTGGAGATGCCGGGCTATGATCCGAGAGGGGTGAAAGGGTATGGCCTCAGCATGGCCACGTCAAACATGGGGGGGACCCACATGTACGGCCGGCCGAGGGAAGAGCTTTCCGGAAAAACCGATCCTTACACTGAAGAGGGCAAGGGTGAAGCGATTGCGCGTGTACAGAAGGAACAAGCCCTGGAGGACTCCCTGATCGCATGCACCTTCGGAAACACGGGCCTGGACCTGCAGTTCTACTCTGAGGCCCTTGTTGCCGCCACGGGAATCGGGGCTTTCGGAAGCCCGGAAGCCCTGCTTGAGATCGGCGAGAGAATCATCTGCCTGGAGCGATGTTTCAACATCAGGGACGGTTTCAGCCGCAAGGACGATTCCCTGCCCGGGAGAATGGTCTCCGAACCCTTAAGGAATGCCGGGCCGGCGACCGGCCAGGTCATCCATCATCTGGACAGGCTCTTGGATGAGTATTACGAGGCCCTTGGGTACACCAAGGATGGGATGCCGACGGACGAAAAACTCAGGGAATTGAGAATAGACCGCCACAAAGGAGCCTGAGTCAGCGCAGGCAGCCGACAGAGCGCTGACCCGGTGGAGAGGTTTCATTTCATGCCGAAGCACATCGTTATCCTCAGCACCCTGGACACCAAGGGTGAGGAAGCAGGGTACCTCAAGGCCCTGATAGAAGCGCAAGGGTTCAAGACTATCCTCGTGGACACCTCCATCGGAGGCGAGCCGGCCATCCCTCCCGACATATCATCCGAGGAAGTGGCCAGGGCAGGAGGAGGGAACATCCGGGAAATAAGGGCCTCCCGTAACACGGGAGAGGTGACGCCCATCATGGTCAGGGGAGCCTGCGCCAAGGTCAGCGAATTGCTGGGCAAAGGCCTTTTGGACGGGATCATCTCCTTCGGCGGCGCCTCCAACACGACATCCGCCACCGGCATTATGAAGGCTCTTCCTTTCGGCATCCCCAAGCTCATGGTCTCCAGCACGGCTTCCATGCCTGCGTACGCGGCCAAGTACATCGACACCAAAGACATCACCATGATGCATTCCGTGGTGGACATTTCCGGGATCAATGATCTCACCAGGGCTGTCCTCGAGAGAGCGGCAGGGGGCATATGCGGCATGGCGGGTGCGAGCAGCGGCCCAGTGAAGCCGGTCGGCACGTCCCCCCTCATCGCCATAACCACCTTCAAGTTCGCTGAGGACTGCGGCCAGCACTGCATGGACCTTCTCGCGAAAAAAGGATATACGGTCATCCCTTTTCACGCTCAGGGTATCGGCGACAGGGCCATGGAAGAGCTGATCGACCAGGGCTTGTTCCAGGGGGTCATCGACCTGGTTCCTGCGGGAGTGATCGAAGAACTCCTGGGCGGAAACCGCGCCGCAGGCCCTCATCGCCTCGAGGCAGCGGGCCGGGCCGGGATCCCTCAAGTGATAACGCCCTGCGGTTTCGATATGCTCAGTTGCGGGCCTCTGAGCCGCAGGGAAAAAGGGGACCCTCTCTGGACCTCCCTCCAACTGGCAAAGCGAAAGATTTTTATCCCCGACGAGTATCGGGTGCAGGCCAGGACCACCGCAGATGAGCTGCGAAAAGCCGCAATCCTTGTTTCCCATAAACTCAACCCGTCCAAAGGCCCGGTCAAGTTCCTCATTCCCAATAAAGGCTGGTCCACCCTCAGCGTCGAAGGAGCCGACCTGTACGAGCCGGAGACCGATAGGGCTTTCTCCCCTGCCCTCAGAGAGCGCCTGCGCCAAGACATTGAGGTGTCTGAACTTCCGTTGGAGCTGAATTCTCCCGGATTCGCGGAATCTCTCGTGGATGCCCTGGAGGGAATGATGAAAGAGTCCTTGTAAGCTAAGGCTTTGCTTCTTGCCAGTGGGCGAAATAGTCTGCCATGACCTTTCGTATTCCCTGCTCCTGCGGCCCTTTGGTCGCCATCTTCTTCAGCATCTCCACAAAGGCCCGAGCCGGATGGGAAAGGTGTTGATCTTTAAGATAGGCAATGCTCACTTCGAGAAAAAGATCTCTTCCGGCCACCGGAGCCGTGGCCAACCTTTTCTCTCGGATGTCCGCGGCCACCGCCGCCTCAACCAGAAAGGAAATCCCCTCCCCGCGCTGGACCAGCTGTTTGATGAACTCCGTGTTGCTCGTTTCCATCAGAACGTTCGGGGTGAACCCTTCCCTGTGGAACAATTCGTTCACCATTTTTCTGGTGCCTGAACCGACCTCCTTCATGATCATCGGGTCGTTCACCAATTCTTCCACGGAGACGCTTCTTTTCTTGGCCAGGGGATGAGTCGGAGCAAGGATGAGCATTAGACGATCCTGCTTAAAAGGCAGGAAGGTGACGTTCGGGTCATCCTCCACCTTGGCGATGACGGCCACTTCGTTTTTCAGGTTCAGAAGGCTCCGTATGATGTCAAGAGAGCTTCCCTCGTCAAGGTGCACCATGATATGGGGATAGGCTTCACGAAAACTTGAGATCAGAAAAGGCATGAAATAGCGGGCGTAGGCCTTGCTTGTCCCCAACCGAAGAATTCCGCGCTTCAACTCCCGCATTTCCTCGATGACATCCTCAACTTCTTTCTCAAACTCAAAAATCTTCCTGGCACAATCATAAAGAGCGTTTCCTTCATCGGTGAGGTAGAGCCTCCGCCCTTTTTTCTTGAAGAGTTTGAGGTTACACTGCTCTTCGAAGGTCTTAATCTGCGCTGTGACGGCCGGCTGGGTTATAAAAAGCTTTCTCGCAGCGCTGGTGAAACTCCCGGATCGCGCCGCCTCGTAGAAGACCCGAAGCTGATTCAGGTTGATCATGACTCAATCCCCTTTTCCGAATCCTAACTGATTTTTATATAAGATTGTAACCCATAAAATGAACTTATATATACCATAAGAAAAAACTAATTGACATCACTCTCCTTTTCCTCAATATGATAGGTTTGTTTTTCCCTCGTTGACATTTCCCAACCTTGAATCAAAACCCTCTTTCTGGCAGACGGTTCCAATATGAATGGTTCCACTTCTGTTCTAAGCACCTCTGTTCCCCTTTTCTTTAGTGCCTGTCCCTTCTCACTTCCTCAGAACTCCGGGGACACCTTAATGGCTTTGGCAAACCCGGAATACCCGGGCTGGTATTGCGAAAACCCGTATCGGCGTTTCTACAACGTAAACCTTATTAGAGGAGGGTGAAAATGAGCAACAAGACTACAGGACGGTTCCCCGATCCCCATGATTTTAAGGTCCCCAAGGAACTTGAGGGATGGGAGGAGATGTATCCACCTCAGCGGTTGTTCAGCCAAGACAGGGCGGAATGGGAAAAGAGGCATTTCTGGTTTCAGGATAAAATCCATGCCCCGGAGCCGCTGTATCCTCTGGATGATATTTTCCAGGAAGCATGGCAGATATCCCTTTCCGGATACACGACAAGAGTCTTTTGTATTCCTCCGGCCCAGGGAATCGCTCAAAGGCTTGTGGGCTGCTACATGTACATCACTCCGGTGGAGCCGCCCCCTGGAGAAGTGATCCAGGAAAAGGCCGGGCTCTTTGGAAAAAGGGTGCCCTTTGTCTTCCAGAATTACAACAAATTGTGGGATGAATGGATCAAGAAATTCAAGAAATTGGGCGAGGAAATGGAGTCCCTGAACGTCCCGCAGGATCTCGGCAACTACGCGCCCGACGACCAGATCTTCCCTGTGCCCAGAGGATACACGGACGCCAATGTACTGATCGAAGGCTTCAATACCATGATCAGCCTGATTTTCAGAGCATGGCAGTATCATTTCCAGTATCTCAATTTGGCTTACCTTGCGTATCTCATGTTCGTGGACACGGCGAGAAAGCTCTTCCCGGGCATTAAAGAGAGCACCATCGGTAAAATGGTGGCAGGCGCCGATGTTTCCATGTTCCGCCCTGAGGAGGAATTGTGCCGCCTGAGCAGGTTGGCGATGGGGCAGAGAGCCGTTCAGGATATTCTGAAGAAGGATTTGCCTGCCGCAGACAAGATCAAGGCTTTGCGGGGCAACGATGCAGGCAGAATTTGGTTGGAAGATCTTGAAAGGGTCAAGAACCCGTGGTTCTATGTATCCTGCGGAAGTGGATGGTATCACTATGAGGGAAGCTGGATCAACAAAATGGATGTACCTTTCAGCTACCTCAAGAGCTACATCCAGAGGCTTGAAAAAGGCGAAAAGATAGAAAGATCCCTGACAGCGATTTCCGAGGAAAGGGATCGGATCGTCGAGGAGTACAAGAAACTGATCAAGACGGACGACGACAGGAAATCCTTCAATGACGCATACGATGTGGTCCGGTCCATTTACGTGTATGCCGAGGATCACCTCTTCTGGGTTGAACACTGGTTGCACACCATCTGGTTTCAGAAGATCAGAGAATTCGGCAACGTGCTTACAAAGTACAACGTATTGAAAAAACCCGATGACATTTACCTGTTTAACCGATTCGAAGTTCCCATGTTGCTTGAAGACTTAGCCACCGCCTGGGCATTGGGCATTGGGGCTCCCACAAGGGGCAAGTACTGGCAGGAAAAGGCGGCAAAGCGCGAAAAGATCCTTGTAGCAGCCAGGAAGTGGAATCCCGTCCCTGCCCTCGGAGTCCCGCCATCCGAGGTTTCTGAACCCTTCACCATCATGTTGTGGGGTGTGACCACGGATACAGTGGCCGAATGGCTGAAAGGCGCAGATGTCGAAGCAAAAGACGTCAACCAGCTCAAGGGGTTTGCCTCATCCGCCGGGTCTGCTGAAGGACCCGCACGGGTGCTTAAGTTACTCGAGGACATTGTGAAGCTGCAGCCGGGTGAAATCCTTGTTGCCCCCTGTACCAATCCCTCATGGGCACCTGTGTTCACAAACATCAAGGGCGCTGTCACCGATATTGGGGGTCTCACCTCTCATGCCGCGATTGTTTCGAGGGAGTACGGCCTCCCTGCCGTGACGGGTACCGGTGTGGCGACTTCTGTCATCAAGACGGGAGACATCATCAAGATAGACGGAAGCATGGGAACCGTGACCATCGTGAAGAGGGCGAAAGCTTAAAACGGTATGTGCTGGGGGAGCATACCGCGCCCCCAGCATCCGAAAATCGGGAGGCGAAGGAAGATGGCGGAGAAATGGATCTACTGGATGAGAGAATTGGGGACAGAGCACAACAACATTGTGGGGAAAAAGTGCGCCAATCTCGGGGAAATGACCAAAGCCGGGTTTCATGTGCCGCCGGGTTTTGCCTTGGGTGTTGACGCCTATGATCGCTTCATGAAGGAAACAGAGGCGACGGACCGTCTGTTATCCTTCCTGAAAACGTTCAAAGGGGATGCCAATAATGTCGCGGATACTCTGAAATTCGACACTGCCTCCAATGAGATGAGAAAGATCGTAGAGTCCATCAAAATGCCTCCTGATATGGAAGAAACTGTGAGAAACTACTATGCCGGGCTGTGTGAAGAGGCAGGGAAGGAGAACTTGTTTGTTGCCACGCGATCGGCAGGTCCAGCGAGCCATCCCGGTCAATATGAAACCTATCTCAATGTGAGCGGCGCAGATGATGTGGTGCAAAACGTGATCCGTGTTTGGTCGAGCACTTTCAATACCCGCTCGGTCATTGCCAGGGCTAGGCTCGGCCTCCCATTGCATTATGACGCGATCGGGGTGGCCGTACTCACTATGGTGGATGCCAAGGCAGCCGGCGTGATATTTACGGTGAACCCCGTCAATGGCGACGAGTCGAAGGTCGCTATTGAGGGGAGCTTCGGTTTCGGTGAGGCGGTTGTCTCGGGGAATGTGACACCTGATCGATATCTCATCGACAAGATCACTTATGAGATAGACGAGAAGGTGATTTCAGACAAAGCAGCTGAGTTTGCATACAACCCCCAGACCAAGGAAATGGAGTACAAGGAACTACCTGCCGACAAGAGAAAGCTACCCTGCCTCGAAGACCGGGAAATCATCGAGCTCACGAAAATCGCCAAAAAAGTGGAGGCCCATTTTGGGTGTCCGCAAGATATCGAATATTCCGTCTCCGGAAGCCTCGCCTTCCCCGGGAACATCTTTCTTGTCCAGGCCCGCCCTGAATCAGTGTGGGGGAAGAAGAAAAAGGAATCGGTGCTCGGCAAAAAAACCGGCTGGGACCTTCTGTTTGAAAAGGCCACAACCCCCGTAAAATTGACAACCAGCTAAGACCTGCCTTTCGAACCATGAATCCTGCTCTTCTCATCAGGCTTTGTCTCGGCGGGTGAAACCCTGACTTTTTCTCATGGGTGTCTAAAATCATAAAACCGACTTATGGATATCATAAGAAAAAACGAATTGACACGTGGTCTCACTTAGTCAATGTTATTTGCGACTTTTGCCTCTGTGTAACCCGAGCAATCTATTCACCCAACAGCCTTTCCACAAACCAGTCTTTTTGAACCCCGCATGATCGTTTCGCGGGAACAGATGAAGAGAGGAGGATAGGAACGCCATGAAAGACCTGAGAGACTTCATCGCGACGTGCGAGAAAGAAGGCGAACTGCGGAGGGTCAAGGCGGAGGTCGACTGGGATCTCGAACTTTCCCATATCTGCAAAGTCGTTGAGGAAAAGTCCGGCCCTGCGCTGCTCTTCGAAAACGTCAAGGGTTACAAGAGCCCTGTCCTGACCGGTGCCTTTGCCACGACCAAGAGGCTTGCCATCATCCTTGGAAAAAACACGAACCTCTCCATGGTTGAGCTGACGAAGGAATGGGTGGATGTCGCCACGAAGAACGTGGTTCCGGCAAAGGAAGTAAAAGAGGGTCCCATATTCGAAAACATCGTGGAAGGGGAAAAGGTCGATACCTTCGCCTTCCCTTCACCCAGGTTTTATGAGCTGGATGGCGGCCGTTACTTTGGGACAGCCGTATTCATGACAGTCCAGGACCCCGACACGGGTGACATCAACCTCGGCACATACCGGATGGGTGTCCTCGACAGCAAAACCGTGGGGGTGCAACTTCTCAAAGGAAAGAAAGGGGACAGGATTCTGAAGAAGTACGGGAAGAAAGGCAAGAAGATGCCCGCATGCGCCATCATCGGAGGAGACCCCCTGCATATCTTTGCGGGCGCGGCAACAGTGCCCGGCGCAAAAAGCGGTTATGACGTGGTCGGGACCCTGCGGGGTTCACCCGTGGAGGTCGTCAAAGGGCAGCTGAGCGGCCTTCCTTTTCCGGCTGCTGCAGAGATTGTGCTCGAGGGGGAGATCGACGCCGAAAGGTTGAGAGAGGAAGGGCCCTTTGGCGAGTATACGGGCTACTACACGGAAGAGCTAATCAAGCCTATTCCCAAACCTGCTCTGGATGTCAAGCGTGTCTATTACAGAAACAACCCGATCCTCTGGGAGACGAGCGTGGGCAGGCCTGTGGGGGACCAGCACATGCTCTATGCCTTTGTGCGGAACGCCAGCCTGTGGACCGAACTCACGACCATGAAGATCCCCGGGATCAAGTCGGTTTACACGATGCCGGAAGCTTCCGGACGCTTCTGGGTGGTCATCTCCGTACAGCAGTTGTACCCGGGTCACGCGGATCAGGTGGCCGCAGCGGTCATCGCCAGCAACACAGGCACGTACGGGATCAAGGGTATTATCATCGTGGACGACGATATCGACGCGGACGACCTTCCGAGGGTTTGGTGGGCCCTGGGCACCCGGTACAACCCGGCCCGGGGAACCCAGATCATCCACAGGGGCAGATCCACCCCCCTCGACCCGGCCATCGGCCCGGATGAAAACAAGTTCATCACCTCGCGAATCATCCTCGACGCGACGATACCCTTTGATTGGAAAGTCAAACCCACGGAGATCAAGCTCACGGAGAGCGTCATGGCCAAAGTGAAGGCCAGGTGGAAGGAATACGGACTCGATTAGGCGTTTGCCTCCCTCACCTTCCAGGCAGGGGGAGAATAGAAGGAGGAAATGATGGCCGGTGAAAAGGATCTCTCAAAAGCAAAGGAAAAAGCCAAGAACGTCAAGCTGTTTGCCCATGATATCCACGGGGTGCTGACGCCGAACACGTTCATGGTGGATATCGAAGGGAAGCGGAAATACACCTTCTGGCACATGGATGGATTCGGCGACCTCTCCCTCCACGCGAACGGCATCAAGGTTGTCTATCTGGACAGCTCATCGATCGATGACGAGGGGTTGTACCGCGCCCGGGAACTGAAGCTCGACAAGAACTACTTCAAGGTAAAGGACAAATGGGCCAAGATCGAAGACCTGAAGAAGGAGATCGGGATCGGCGACGAAAACGTGGCGTACATCGGGTGCGAAATCACGGACCTCGACATCATGAAAAAGGTGGGTTTTGCTGTCGCCACGGCAGATGCGATCGACGAGGCCAAAGCGGTTGCCGACTACGTGACCGCCGCGCCGGGCGGCAGGGGGCCCATCAGGGAGGTTTGTGAATTCATCCTGAGCTCCATGGGCAAGTGGGACGAATGGGTCGATAAGGTGACCAAGATGGGATACAAGTAACCCCCGCTTTTCTGAGTCAGGAGAAGGACACTGGAGGAGACAAGATGAAGAGTGAACAGGAAGCGATTGAAAAAGCCAAGAAGGTCAAGTTCGTTATCCTCGACATCCACGGCGTGTTGACGGACTGCGTTCTCTACTACGGCGACGACGGGAAAAAGTCGGAGATGTTTTCACTCCACGATCGCCTGGGGTGCAAGGCTTTGGTCGAGGGCGGCATCGGGGTTGCCTTCCTGACCAGCAAGATTACCAGGACGGATGAGCAGGTGGGCAGCATCTACGGCGTTCCGCCGGAAAAACTCTGGGGCACATCCGCAAAAATCGGCAAACTCGACGAGTTCGAAAAGGAATCCGGTTTGAAGGACGAAGACATCTGCTACGTCGGTGATGAGATGATCGATCTCGGTGTCATGAGGAGAGCCGGGTTCTCCGTCGCCCCGGGCGATGCATCGTCGCTGGCGAAACAGGATGCCGATCTTGTCACCAAAGCGGGCGGCGGCAAGGGCGTGGTCAGGGAACTCGCCCAATTCATCTTGCAGGCCCAGGGCAAGTGGGCTTCGGTGGTGGATAAACTGAGCAAGGCAGGCTAAGAAACATTCTCCTTTCGAACATAAAACCTCAGTCGCCATGGGGGAGAGAAAATTCATTCTGGGACAAAGTCCCCCTATCCTTTCTTGATAAAGGGGGAGGGGGGACTTGCAGCGGTTAACAATCAACTTGGAGAGAGGAACATCTCAAAGAACCAATAAGGAGGTTTAACTTGGTAGGATATCCCATTTATAAGGACAATAGAGAGTTCATCAAAGGACTGGAGAAGTTCGGTGAACTGGTGACGGTGAAGCAGGAAGTGGATTGGGATCTGGAGATGGGAGCGATCGTGAGAAGGGTCTGCGAGAAAAAGCTCCCCTCCCCTTATTTCAAAAAGATCAAAGACTACCCGGGGTTTGAAGCCCTGGGCGCACCGCTGGCCACATACAAACGGTTGGCCATTTCCCTGGGGATGGACCCCGCTTCCACGGTCCCCCAGATCGCCGACGAGTACGTCAGGCGGACATCGGGCGCCCCCATCGACCCCGTCGTCGTGGACAAGAAAAACGCACCCTGCAAGGAGAACATCCTTCTGGGTGATGACGCGGATCTTTTCAAACTGCCCGGCCCGATGGTCCACGACGGCGACGGGGGAAGATACCTGTGCACGTGGCACTTCGTGGTCGCCAAGGATCCGGATAGCGGCATGATCAACTGGGGCATGTACCGCCAGATGGTTTTCGACGAGAAGACCATGGTCGGCCCTGTGCTCCCCTTCTCCGACATGGGTAAGATGTTCCACGGGAAGTATGTCCCTCGCAACAAGCCGATGCCTTTTGCCACGGTGATCAGTTGCGACCCCCTTTCCGGGGTGGCTGCCTGTGCGCCTTCCCCCATCCCTGAAGACCAATTCACGGGCATGTTGATGGGAAAACCCGTTGAGGTGGTGAAGTGCGAGACCTGCGACCTGGAGGTCCCGGCCCATGCGGAGATCATCATCGAGGGTGAGGTGATCCCCAACCTCATGATCGAGGAGGCTCCCTTCGGGGAGTACACCGGATATCGCACTTCCCCGAGGGAGCCGCGGACGGTGTACCGCGTCAAAGCGATCACCTTTCGGAACAATCCCATCGTGACCATTTCCAACATGGGAATTCCCACGGATGAAGGCCAGCTTCTTCGATCCTTTTCCCTGGGCCTGGAGATGCGAAAGCTTCTGGAAAGCCAGGGAATTCCCATTACAGGAGTCTACATGCTTCCCGAATCGACCCACCACCTCGTCGTGGTGGGGGTCAAGCCTGCTTACAGCGGCATCGCCACTCAGATCGCAAACCTGATCTATGGGAGCAAACTGAGTCCCTGGTTTCACATGGTCATCGTGGTCGACCAGGATACGGACATTTACAGCAAGGATGAGGTCATACACGCGTTGTCGACCAAGTGCCACCCGATCACAGGGATCCATAAATATGAGAACGCTCCCGGAACTCCCCTGAACCCCTATGCGAGCCCCGAGGATCGGAAATGGAGCCGAGGGGCCAAGGTACTCTTCGATTGCACCTTCCCTCTCAGCTGGCCCAAGTCCGATGTGCCCATCAAGGTGTCGTTCAACAATGTGTATCCTAAAGACATCCAGGAAAAAGTTCTCGATAACTGGGCGAACTACGGCTTTAAAGATTAAGGAGTGAATCCATGGCAAAAAAAGAATATGATACCTATGTTCTGACCGACCTTGCCTTGTTTCCTGAAGACAAGGAGATGGAAATCATTCTCCGCGACTTGACGCCCTCTGACAGGCGGTACAAGTATCGCAGCTTCTTCGCCTCCGCGATGATCTCCAAAGATCCGTCGAAATACACGGACAAGCTCTGGGTAAGGTTGGGAAGGGGACAGCTTCAGGAAAAACCCTGGTCCGTCAAGATCGTCAGAGAAGTGAACAAGTTCCAATGAGGATGGTGTGGTTTTGAAGACCCATCGGACACTCAGGGATTTCATCAAAACGTTGAGGGACGAAGGGGATCTTCTTTCCCTTTCAGAACCCTTTGACCCGAAATACGAAATTGCCGCGGTCATCTCCGAACTGGGGAAGAGGAAAGCCCCCGCGATCCTCTTTGAAAAGGTCAAGGGGTCTCGCATGTCCGTGGCGGGCAATCTTTTCGGGACCCTGAAACGGCTTTCCATGGCTTTGGGAACGGATGAAGACCGCCTTATCGAGGATTTGATTCCGAGACTGGAGGAGAGGGTGCCCCCTGTTTTGATTTCGGAAGATCCGACTGAGGTGGTCAACGTCCCCAGGGGGAGAATAGATCTTCTTAAGGTCCTTCCCGTGTTGACCCACTATTCGAAGGATTCCGGCCCTTACATTACCTCAGGTATCTCTTCAGCCCGGGATCCGGAAACCGGTGTGACGGCACGGGGCCTCCATCGCATGGAGGTCAGGGGCAAGAACATCCTCGGTATTTCTCTTCTCAACCCTCCTCTTTCCGACATCTATGCGAAACACGGCAAGGAGGGCAAAAAGATGGAGATAGCCACGGTCATCGGCGTTCCTCCGGCTGTTTTTGTCGCGTCCATCTTCATTGTCCCTGTGGGTACGGACAAGCTCTCCGTGGCAGGGGGATTGACGGGCGAGCCCGTTGAGACGGTGAGAGCAGACACAGTGAACGTGGATATCCCTGCTCACGGGGAGATTGTTGTAGAAGGGTACATTGACCCAAAGGACGAAGAGCAGGACGGGACTCTCGGCGAATCCAGCGGGTATTACATGGCCTTTGTGAAAAGCCCGACGATTCATGTCACCGCCCTCAGGTACCGAAAAGGGGCCGCTTATCATGCCATTGTCCCCTGGGCCCGTGAAGTGGATAGCCTCCTCTACCTTTACCATGGCCTCAACTTCATCCCTAAAATGAGGAAGGAGATTCCTTCACTCCGTCAGATCCATTTCGTTCCGATGACCTTTGGCTCCCATGTGGTCATGAGCATGGACACGGACAACAAAGGGGAAATTCGGAGGGCCTTGACGCTGGCCCTTTCTTTCATCAACGTGAAGAAGGCGGTCGTGGTCGATGAGGATGTGGATCCGGAGGACGACCAGGAAATTGAGTGGGCTCTTGCCACACGGTTCCAGGCGGACCGGGATTTGATCCTGATTCCCGAACTTAGGAGCCAGCCGATTGACCCATCCGCCAAAGAGGGGTTTCTTACCACCAAGATGGGCATGGATGCCACTCGACCCAAAAGGGAGGGTTTTGAGAAAGTCGATGTTCCCGAGGAGGTGAAACGCCGCTTGTCTCCTGTGCTGAAGGACCTGAGGGGGAGAATCGAATGAAAAGACTGATCGTGGGGATCTCCGGCGCCACGGGCGCCGTCTATGGTATCAGGCTTCTCGAGTTCCTTTCCAAATCCGATGTGGAAACCCACCTGGTGGTCTCCAAATCAGCGGAGAAGACGATTTCCATGGAGACTTCATGGACCGTCGAAGAGGTCAAAGCCCTTGCCACCGTCACCTATGATATGGAAGACATCGGGGCCGATATATCGAGCGGATCTTTCGAGACCGAAGGAATGGCCGTTATCCCCTGCTCGATCAAGAGCCTCTCGGCCATCACCAATTCATACAACGAGAATCTCCTGATCCGCGCGGCGGATGTCACCCTCAAGGAAAGACGCAAACTCGTCGCCGTGGTGAGAGAGACGCCGCTCCACAGGGGGCACCTGAAACTCATGATGAACCTGGCGGACGCAGGAGGCGTGATCCTTCCCCCGATCCCTGCCTTCTACTTCCTCCCCAAGACCATCGACGACCTGGTCAATCACACGGTGGGACGAGTCCTCGATGTGTTCGGGATTGACCACCGTCTTTTCAACCGCTGGGGAAGCAAGAAGCTGAAAAACGCCCTCAAAGACAAGGGGGTGCCCCATTAAGATCCGGGGAAAGCTTGTTGACGGCATTCGCGTCGCCTCAGACTTTACCCAGGTCCCCTGGGTCAAGAACCAGTTCCTGTCCAAACTCGCCATCGACCCCTATCCGGGAACCGTCAACCTGGAGATCACCGACCCTGAAGATCTCCGGACTTTTCGAGCACTCAAGGCCGAAGAGGGCATCGAGATTACGCCCGAGGTGTCCACTTTTTGCAGTGCCAAATGCTATCCTGTTCTGATCGGGGGCCGGCTGAAAGGAGCGATCATCTTCCCCCTTGTCCCTGACTATCCCGAGAACAAGATGGAGCTGATCGCCCCAGTGCATGTGAGAAAAACGTTATCCCTCTCAGCAGGTGATGCCCTCGAAGTGGAAATCGTCCGATGATTTCCTGACCTGGGAGGGATCTCACGCTCTCGCTTCTCTCACTTGGAGGCGGTCCTTTCTTTGAGGCTTTTCCGGAAGGTTTCCCAGAACTCTTTGTCCGTGTCCCGCCAGGCGGCGCCCCAGCGCCGGTCGAAAAAGGAACTCGGCAGCCGGTCCTGCCAGGCTCCCCAGGGGTTTTTCCCCGTGGCCTTGGCCACGAGCACGTCATTCAGGAATTGGGCAATGTTCGTGATCTCTTCCTTCGGGACATAGGCGGCAGCGCCCTCCTTGATGGACTTCACAAGGTTGGACGGATTGAAGGCATGGGCGGTCAACATGACGACCGGGACCTTTTTGCGGTTGGCGATCTTCAAAAGTCCATACCCGTCAACACCCATGATATCCAGGACCGCAAGATCAAAAGTCTGTGTCTCCAAAAGCTTCTTCGCATCTTCAAAGTTGGAAGCGGTGGCCACCTTGCACATCTTCAACAAGTCCACCACGACCTCCAACACATCCGGTTCATCATCCACAACCAGGATCTTCTTGCCCTCAAGCAAAGCCGTATCAACCATTTCACCGCCTCCTGTCTTACTGAAATCGATCGTGGTTTCGTGCGGGGTCCTGCGACTTGCCAGCAAGTCGAATCACATCTTCCAAGCCCGGCGCAAGGTTTCTATTTACCAGATTCCCAGGCCTTTCGTCAAATCATAATGAAATCTGCGACAGCAGGTTTCATCCCCGGAGCTTCTTCGCTATGTCCTCCTGCAAAAACCTCTTGTCCGTCTTCTGGGCCCCCGTATAAGGCATGGCATCGATGAATTCAATCCTCTCCGGTAGTTGAAGCACGGAAGCTTTCTGGGCTTTCAGGAAGGAAATGATCCCCTCAAAGGTTGGCCGGGCGCCGGTTTTGGGCTGGATGTAAGCGCACACCCTTTCACCCATGAGCGGATCGGGCATGGGGATAACCGCCACAGCCGCCACCTCCGGATGACGGGTGATGAGCCTTTCGATTTCCGTGGCGCTGATACTCTCCCCTCCCCGGTTGATCATTTCTTTGATCCGGCCGGTGAGCGTGATATAGCCCCTTTCGTCAATCTTCGCCACGTCCCCGGTCTTGAAGAAACCGTCTTTGGTAAATATTTTTTTGTTTTCCCCGGGGTTATTGTAGTAGCCCGTAAAGACACCCGGTCCCTTCAGGACAAGCTCCCCCTGAGCGTTGGGGGGAAGGGTTCTTCCCTCCGGGTCGATCACCTTATACGTGTCATAGGGACATGTGGGCCTCCCCACGGTGCTGCATATGACCGAAAGGTCGTCCGTGGGGCGCGTGATCGTTGTCATTCCTTCCGTCGCCCCGTACCCGTTGAAAAACTTCATCCGAAGCCTTTCCGTGACGTCTTTGACGAGATCGGGATGGCTTGCCCCACCTGCGCTGTGCATCTTTTTCAAGGAACTCAAATCATACTTGTCGAGGTTCTCATGCTGGAGGAGCCTCTGAGCCAGGGTTGGAACCCAGATGATGGATGTCACCTTCTCCCGCTCAATGGTCTCGCAGATGTCCTCATTTTCAGTAGAATCCAGGAACACAACCTTCCCAAGGGTGATGACACTTCCGATGAACCCCTTGCTGAACGTCAGATCATGCCCGATCGGGCCAGCCAGCAGGTTAATGTCCTCGATGCTCTGCTCCCATGACCTGGAACAATACTCGATGCCGTTGATAAGGCTGTTGTGGGTCCGGGGGACGATCTTCGGCGATCCTGTCGTCCCTCCGGTCGGTCCCATATGCGCGACCTGCATGGGATCCGGCCGGCGCTCCGCGAGCCGGGCCAGGTTGTCCGCCGTCAACTCAGCGTCCGCGATCAGTCTTTCGAGGCTCAGGAAGGGCTTTTGATCCCCTTCGCCCCGGACGGTGATGACATTCTTCACTCCCGGGTTTTCTTTGAGGACATCCGTGATGATGGGCACGTAATCCGTCTTTTTGTACCGTGAGGGGACCATCCACGACGTCGCCCCGGTCAGGCTGATCAGGTGGTTGATTTCAAACTGGCGGTACCTGTCGATCAACAGGACCGTGATCGCCCCGATCTTCTGGAGGGCGAAATAGGCGAAAACGAATTCGTTCCAGTTCGGAAGCTGAACCAGCACCCGGTCCAGGGGCTGGATGCCCAGGTCCATCAGTCCCACGGCGAGCCTGTTCGTTTTCTCCCGCGCCTCACCGTAGGTAAGTCGCGTCCTTCCGTCCACGAAGGCTTCCTTCTCCGGGTGAACATCTGCCGCTCTGTCCAGAACCTCCCCGAAGGTAATCCCCGGCCACCACCGGAATTTGTTGTATTTCTCTGCGTCCTTTTTTTTGTAAGGCGTAAATCCCTCCAGATACTTCACCATAACCTAACCTCCACTCCACAAACGGGTTTCTATCTTCTCGGCGACTTCCTTCAGCGTGGACTTAACGGCGGGGAGCGCCTCGTCTTTGATCTGGCTCTTCAACCCCACGACCCATATGGCGGCCTGCAAATTGTCCCGGTTGAGCCGCAGCGGCACGGCCAAGGCCCGGATACCCTCGATGTACTCCTCATCATCGAGGGCAAAACCCTCCAACCTGGCCCTCTTGATCATGGCTTTGTATTTTTTCTTGCTGGCGCAAGACGAATGGGTGAATTTTTTCAACCTGCTGTTGGATAGAATCTCGTCGAGTTCAGCCTCGGGAACCTGGGAGAGAAGCGCTTTCCCGCCCGCTCCTGCCAGAAGGGGGATGGCCATCCCCGCCTGCGAAGAGACCTTGATGTCAAAGGGAGAATCCACCTTGTCCATGATGATCGCCCTGTTGCCCGAACGGATGCCCAGGAACACGGACAGGCGCGTCTTCTCGCCGATTTCCTCCAGACATGGCCGGACAGTGGAAACCAGTTCCGACCCTCCCCCCGCCGCTTTGCCCAGGGCGTAGAGCTCAGGACCGAAACGGAATTTTCCCTCTGACCCCTCCTCGAGCACCCCCAGGTCCACCAGGGTGTGGACCATGTTGAAGACGGTGCTCTTGTGATACCCGAGGGCTTGGGAAATCTCGCTGATCCCCATGGGCTTCTTCACGCGCGCCATGAGCTCCAGGAAGGCGAAACACTTGTCGAGGGCGGGCACTCTCTTGTAGGTCCCTTTCGATTTCCCCGCCGGCATGTTCTCCATGGCGAACATGAACTCTCTATATAAAACGATGCTCGCCCTGTCAACAGTGAAATGATGCTGACCATTGTGCGGCCGAGAGCTGGAGCTAATTCATGGGTGTTCCTGACTCGACAAAACCAGAGGCATCAAGAATTTGGATGAGTTTCCGCTAACGCAAGTGATTTTGAGAGGTAAGCAAACACATGTTCGTCTCCACGTAGGGTTTCCCATATCCCATGACTCGCAGCCAGCCAGCGCGCTTTTACGCTCTATAGAATCCTTGGGTCCTACTTGGATCCAATACACAATGGGCACTC
>JAGUZM010000565.1 GCA_020060805.1 Deltaproteobacteria bacterium
AGCAAGATTTTCATCACCAACGCGGCGAGCAAAATAACCGTGGGCGTGACCGCCCTCTGCCGGACAGGGGTCAAACCGGATGGCCGTGCCGAGCTTTCCTGTATCCTCGTCGAGTCCGGGACACCGGGCTTTGAGGCGAAAGAGATGCACGGAAAGATGATGTGGCGCTCCTCCAACACAGCCCAGCTCTTTTTTGACGACTGCCGGGTGCCCAAAGAAAACACCCTCGGACCGAGGGGCCATGGGTTCTACCAGATGATGCAGACCCTGGACGGCGGGCGGCTGTCGATCGCAGCCATGGGTCTCGGAGGGGCCCAGGGCTGCTTCGACATGGCCATGAAATACAGTCGGGAGAGGGTTCAGTTCGGCAAACCGATCGCGACTTTTCAGGTGAATGCGTTCAAGCTGGCGGACATGGCCCTCGAAATCGAGTGCGCCCGATTGCTCCTGTACAAGGCGTGCTGGCTCCGGGACAACGAAAAGCCTTTCCGCAAGGAGGCGGCCATGGCCAAGCTCCATTGCTCGGAAGTCATGTACCGGTGTGCCAATCACGCCGTCCAGCTGCACGGTGGGTACGGCCTGATGAAAGAATACGATGTTGAGAGATTTTATCGGGATCAGAAGCTCTTGGAAATAGGAGAGGGAACGTCGGAGGTTCAGAGAATCGTCATCTCCAGGCTGATTGGCGCCGTCTAGCTCCGGGGTTCCTAATTTTTTTGTATGCGCGTTCCCATGTGTTATGCCTCTTTTGCTAAGCTCTTGCCTTTTGAGCTGCCGCCGTTGAGCCCATGCTAGAACGAATCCTGGGCAAAGACCTCGCTCACTACGTGAAAGCTCACCGGGGACTCCTCTTCTGCTCCCTGGCCCTCACCGCAGCCTCCGCCCTTTTCTACGTCGTCCCGGTGTACATTCTTCAGCCCTTCATCGACGAGGGGATGAAGACCGGCACGGATCCCGCCACGTGGAGGATCCCCTGGGTGGAGCTGCATTTTGAAGGGGGTTTTTCCTGGAAACGAACGGATCGGGTTATCATAGAGAATATCTCTCCCAATCGGCTCCTGGTTATTCTCTCCTTCTTGGCCTTCTTTTCCATGCTGGTCAGGTCCGTCGCCAGGTACTTTAGCCAGCTCTCCGCAGCGGCTTTTTCCAACAGGGCGATTCGATCGGTCAGGACGGACCTTTACAGCAAATTTGTTTCATTGCCCCTTGGGTTCTACCACAAACGAAAAGCAGGGGAACTGATTTCCAGGGCGACGGGCGACCTCACGGTGATGCAGGAGAGAATTGCCAACATCCTCATAGGCCTGGTCGAGCATCCCCTCACCGCTCTCGCTTTCGTGACCTATGTCTTGGTCATGAACTTCAAGCTCACCATGCTGATTGTGATCGTCGTCCCCGTGATCGTCGGCCTTGTCCACCTTTTCGGAAGAAAAGTGAAAAAACATGCCACGAGAGTTCAGGATTCCCTCTCCCATGTGACGGCTTCTTACCAGGAGACGATTCTCTGCCTTAAGGTGGTTCAGGGGTTTTGCATGAACCAGGGGGAAGTGGGGAGGTTCAGAAAACTGGCCGATCAACTGTACAAGAATGTGATGCGCTGGAGTCGATGGAATCTCGGGCTCAGTCCCATCATGGATGTCACGGGATTTCTTGTTTTGCCGGGTGTCATCGTGGTAGGAAAGGTGTTTTTCGACCACACCCTGGGAGAACTGGTCTCTCTCATCTACGCCTACTCAAGGGTCTATGAACCGATGAAGAGTCTCGCCAGGTTGAACAACGACCTTCGCACCCTCCAGGGTGCGACGGAGACGGTTTTCACGATTATGGGAACGATCCCGGAGATCCAAGACCGGCCGGGAGCGAGGGAGCTTCCCAGACACTGCAAATCCATCGAATTCAGGGACATGAGTTTTTTTTATCAATCAGGGGTTCCGGTTCTGAAGGAGATTTCCTTCCGGATCAACGCGGGGGAAATGATCGCTTTTGTGGGTTCCACAGGGGCGGGCAAAAGCACCCTCCTCGAACTCGTGCCGCGGTTCTACGATGTCACAGAGGGAAGCGTCACCATCGACGGCGTGGACGTCCGGGAAGTGACCCTCGATTCTCTCCGGCGACAGATCGCCACGGTGAGCCAGGAGGTCCTGCTCTTTCATGATACCATTGCCAACAACATTCGTTATGGAGATCCGACACGAACGATGGAAGAGGTCATCGAGGCGGCAAGAGCGGCGCACGCCCATCAGTTCATCACGGCTCAACCCCAAGGCTATGATTCCGTCGTTGGAGATCGTGGGACCCTTCTGTCAGGCGGACAGAGACAGCGAATTGCAATCGCAAGGGCCATTCTGACCAATCCCTCCATCCTTATCCTGGACGAAGCCGCGTCTGCCTTGGATGCGGAGAGCGAAAGATATGTCGAGGAGGCGATCGCACGACTCCGGGGAGGCCGGACGATTCTCGTGGCCGCTCACCGGCTGAGCACCATCAAAGCAGCAGACAGGATTTATGTTCTCGAGGACGGGCGTATCGTGGAATCAGGGACGAGAAAAGAACTGATGGATCTGGGGGGTCGGTTCCGCGAGCTTCATGACATCCAGTTCAGGGCTTAGCAGGCTGCTGAAAAACACCCATCTACTGCGTTGCCCTCCATCCTCCGTAGCAGTGCTACTGCGGAG
>JAGUZM010000066.1 GCA_020060805.1 Deltaproteobacteria bacterium
CAGGAAGCGGTTGACGAGAAACAACCCGAGGAACCCGCCCGCGGCAGCCAGGGGTACGCTGAACATGATCACGAGGGGGTAAAGAAAAGATCCGAAAAGAGATGCCATCAGCAGGAAGGTGATCACCATGGCCAGGAGAAAGTCACCCTGGAGCACCCTTCTCGTCCTCGTCAGATCATCGGCGGTCCCGGAAAGGGAGATGAAATAGGGTTGCTTCAACTCCCCCGATTTCTTCAACGGCGCGATGATCTCGGTTTCGATGATCGTCATCGCCTCTTCGAGGGGCATGGTGTCGGGCGGAATCACCTGGATGGTCACGGACCTCTGCCTTTCCACGTGATTGATTTGGCTGGGTCCTGCCACGAGCTCGATGTCCGCGACAGAGCCCAGGGTCACCCTTTTGCCGAGGGGGGTATTCAGCTGGAGGTTCTGGAAATCTTCAGGGCTGCGGATCGTCTCTTCTCTTCCCATGAGGGTGAGGTCCACCTTGTTGCCGAGGCGCCGCACTTCCCCCACCTTTACCCCGTCCAGGAGAGCATCCACGTTCACGCCGATCTCCTGGGCCGTGAGCCCTACCTTGGCCGCCCTGTCGCGGTCCGGGACCACCCGGATTTCCGGGTTTCCGAGATCCAGGCTGGGAATGGGCCTCAGTTGAGATCCTGGAACGAGCCCCATCACCTGGCCGAAGACGCGCTGCGCCAGGGACAAAACCCTTTCCAGGTCCGGCCCGCTGATGTCCACGTCGATGGAGCGGCCCGACCCGGCGGTCCGTCCGAACAGGCTGGTTTGGGTCACGATCGAGATCATTCCCGGTATTTTTCTCAAGACCTTCTGAAGGACCGGGACCATTTCTTTGACCCGGAGCGGGTCTACCGATACGGCGCCCAGAAACACCCGCTGCCCGAAAGCGACATAGAAAAAATTGGAAAAGCCCGGGCCTTCCAGCCGATCACCGGAGCTCCCCTCCCACTGTTTCCGCACCTCTGCCTCGATGAACTCGCCCACCCTGACGAACTCATCAATGCTGTAACCCGGCGGAGGAATCATAATGCCGAGGACAAGGTTGCGGTTCCCTTCGGGAAGGTACTCGGCCTTGGGGGCTAGAAACCATGCCAATCCCGCTGAAAAGCAGGTGAAGAGGACCACCGCCGCGATCCGCGCGATCATGCTCCCGGTGAGGCGGTAGACGGCGGCTGCAGCCCAGTCCGCCAGGCGACCCGCCCACGGGACGATGCCGAAGAGTTGAACCAACCCCCTTTTCCGGAGGGTCCGGCCGGTTTCAGCGGTGCGGATGATCCGGCTCGCCATGGACGGGATGACGCTCACGGAGACGAGCATGCTGAGGAGAACGGCAAAGCTGATCGCAATCGCGATGTCCCTGAACAGTTGCCCTGCCTCTTCCTGCACGAAAATCACGGGGAGAAAGACCGCCACGGTTGTAAGGGTGCTTGCCAGGACCGCCCCCCAGACCTCCCTCGCCCCGGAGGAAGCGGCCTCCCATTTAGACTCCCCTGCCTGACGGTGGCGGTAGATGTTCTCCAGAACCACGATGGAGTTGTCCACGACCATTCCTGCAGCAAAAGCGCACCCAGCCAAAGAGATGACGTTGATGGTCCTGCCGAAGAGAACCATCATCAGGAATGTTCCCACGATGGATATGGGTATGGCCAGGGCGACGATCAGGGTGGCTGAAAAGCTCCGCAGGAAAAGGAGCAAGGCCATGATCGCCAGGGAGCCTCCGACGTAGATGTTCTGGATGACCAGGCTGATGGCGCTGTCAATGTACTCCGTCTCATCGTAAACCTGTTCGAGGCGAAGCCCCTTCTCCGCCAGAAAGCCGTCGTTCATCTCCGCGATCGCCTCTTTCAGGCCTGCCATGACCTGGAGGACGTTTGATCCCGCCTGCCGGATGGCGTTGATGGCGATCGTCTCAACACCCTTGTTGCGAACCACGTTGTCCTGCTTCCTGAAACCCCAACGGGCAGAGCCCACATCCCTCACGGTGACCGGAGAATCGCCCAGATACTTGATGACGACGTTCTCCGCATCCTGGGGTCTCAGGTACTCCCCCACGGTGCGCGAGATGTACCGCCTCTTTCCTTCGTCGAAACTGCCGGCGGAAACATTGCGGTTCCCCTCGGAGAGGGCGGCGGCTATCTCGGCGATCGTCAGTTTTCGGGCGGCCACGGCCATTTCATCGAAGATGACCTGCATCTCTTCTTCTCTGCCGCCGTAGACGTTGATCTTGGCAATGCCCGGGATGCGTTCGAGGCGGGGTTTGACGTTGTCTTCCATGAAGTCTCTGAACAGGCCGATACGGGTGACATCGGCTCTGGTCGGCTTGACGACGATCCACGCGATGGGAGGCGCATTTTCACTGGCCGAGACGATGATGGGCCGCTCCGCATCCGGGGGATAGGAAGGGACCTGATCGAGCTTGGTGGACACTTTCAGAAGGGCCACGTCGATGTCCGTGCCCACGGAAAACTCCAGGTTCACCCGCCCCAGGGAATCCAGGGACTCGCTCGTCATGCGGGTGAGGCCTTCGACGCTTTTCAGGTACTCTTCCTGTTCTTCGACGATTTCCCGTTCGACCTCCTGAGGCGAGGCGCCCGGCCATAGGGTCGTCACCGTGATCTGAGGTCGCGTCACGTCCGGGGTGAGCTGAACAGGGATTCTTAACAGGGACAGGATGCCGAAAATGACGAGGAAGAGGACACCGACGGTCACAGACACAGGGTACTTGATTGAAGCATCGATCAGTTTCATGAAGAGGCCTCCGCTAGTGTCCTGAGTTACAAATCAGGTGAATAAGTCGACCCGGTCGGAGCCCCCCGGAGGTGTTCTTCCAGGACGCAATCACATTCCTCCAGAGCCACTTTAACGCCACCCGTGGCCTGGCAGC
>JAGUZM010000283.1 GCA_020060805.1 Deltaproteobacteria bacterium
CTTTTCCTGGGTGTTTTCTGGCATTTTCTTCCTATATCAGGCCGTATCGGGTCTATTTACACGGTAGAAACCATCACAGGTTTTTTCCTCTTAGACACGATATTGAGGGTTGATTTCGGGAAGTTTCTCAGTGCTTTGTCGCACCTGATTCTTCCCGCTTTCTCTCTCGCCTTGCCCCTCACCGCCATCGTGATCCGCGTCATCAAGTCAAGCCTCTTGGAGGTGATCAAAGAGGACTATATCCTGCTGGCGCGAGTGAAGGGTCTCTCGGAGAGGGTCGTTATCTTCCTTCACTCCTTGAGGAATGCCCTCATCCCCACGATTACCATCGTCGGGGTGCAGTTCGGATTCTTGATGGGGGGCACCGTACTCGTGGAAATCATCTATAGTTGGCCCGGTCTGGGGAAACTGGCTGTCACGGCGATCATCACAAGGGATCTACCTCTGATTCAGGGGGTTGTCCTGGTCCTTGCTTTCATTTTTGTCATCGTTAACCTCGTCGTCGATATCCTATACACGTTCATGAACCCCAAGATCCGCTATGGATGAAACATAAGAGTTGCGGACATGAAAAAGCTAACTTTCGTAACTATCAGAAAATTTCTGTCCAACGGCAAAGTCATGTTTGGGGGCATCATCTTGTTCCTTCTCCTTTTCACGGCGGCTACCGCACCCTACATCGCTCCACATGATCCGAATGAACAGGATATTACGGCTACCAAAAAGCCGCCATTTTGGATGGAAGGCGGTGACACAAACCACTTGTTAGGGACCGATTCATTGGGAAGGGACATGCTCAGCAGGCTTCTGTACGGATCGAGGGTGGCCATGTTCGTAGCGGTTGTGGGCACCTTTTTTGCCGGCCTCATCGGGGTCACCCTCGCCCTGTTTGCCGGTTTTTACCGCGGTGCGATCGACAACGTGATCTCCAGGTTTGTGGACATTTGGATTTCCTTCCCCCCGATCCTGCTTTCGATTGTCCTGATGGCCGTGTTAGGGACCGGGCTTACCAAAGTGGCACTCGCCATCATTCTTGTAGACTGGACAAGGTTCTGCCGGGTCATCCGGGGAGAGGTTTTTAACATCAGGGAGAGAGATTTCGTCCTTGCAGCGAAGGCGATTGCCTTGGGCAACTTGCGAATCATCGTAAAAGAGATTTTCCCCAATATTGTCCCTCTCCTGACCGTCTTGATCACGTTGGAAATGGGTATAGCCATTATCGTGGAGGCCATCCTCAGCTTTGTCGGACTGAGTGTCGAGGCTTCTATCCCGGCCTGGGGTCAGATGATCGCCCTTGGAAGGTTGTATGTTCACCAAGCCTGGTGGATCATGGTTTTTCCCATGGTATGCATCATCGCAAGTGTTCTGGGACTGAATCTCTTGGGAGACGGGCTCAGGGAAGTGATCGATCCGAGACTCAAAGTCCTGGGTATGAAATGAATGAACCGGTCTTGAACATCAAGGATCTTAGGATTCATTTTCAGCTCCCGCAAGGGCTCCTGAAAGCGGTGGACGGTGTCAGCCTCGAGATACGGAGGGGGCAGATCATGGGGTTGGTTGGAGAGTCGGGGGGTGGCAAGTCGATGGTCGGCCTCTCCATTCTTCGACTGGTGCCTGAAGGGGGAAGAATAGCCTCAGGGGAGATCCTTTTTGAGGGCAAAAACCTCCTCGCTTTGCCGGACCACGAAGTGCGAAGTATCCGGGGTTCGGAGATTTCCATGATCCTCCAGGATCCCCTCACATCCCTTAATCCGGTCTTCAGAATTCGGTCCCAAATGATCGACGTTTTAAGGTTGCACAAAGGGTATGGCAAGAAGGAGGCTGAACTCATCGCCATAGAACTGCTTCACAACATCGGTATCCCGGATCCGGAGAAGAACTTCCAAAAATATCCACACCAGCTGAGCGGTGGAATGCGCCAGAGAGTTGTGATCGCTATCGCCTTCAGCTGCAATCCCAAGCTGATCATCGCGGATGAACCAACCACGGCTCTGGATGTGACCATACAGGCCCAGATTCTTAGGTTGTTGAAAAACCTGAGCAAAGAGTACCAAACATCCGTCCTCTTCATCACCCATGACCTCGGAATCGTGGCCAATCTTTGCGATAGGGTGGCGGTCATCTATGCGGGTGAAATCGTGGAAACGGCCAGCACCAGGGATCTTTTCACCAGCCCGAGACATCCGTACACTAAGGCCTTGTTTCGATCGATTCCAAGACACGACAGAAAACAGGAGCAGCTTTTCAGCATCGAAGGAATGATGGGCACCCCAATTGATTGGCCTGACAGATGCAAATTCTATCCCAGATGCACCGAAAAACTTGACGCGTGCAAGGATGCAACCTCGTTGGCCCCAGTCGCTCGCTCTGGTGATCACCGTGTTCGTTGCCTTCGATGCCAATGAAGAGAAAAGGGGTCTTATCGGTTGAATAATTATCTCTTGAAGACCGCAAACTTGAGAAAATACTACTCGGAAGAGGGAAGGTTGTCCTTTTTTTCGATCGGATCTAAGAAGGCCATGGTCAGGGCCTTGGAGAACGTTGACCTTCACATTCACAAGAATGAAGTCTTAGGACTGGTCGGCGAAAGCGGTTGCGGCAAAAGCACGTTGGGAAGAACGATCATAAGGCTGGAGGAGCCCACATCGGGGGAGATCTTTTTTGAAAACAAGAATATCACACGGCTCTCTCAGGAAGAACTGAAGCCCCTCAGGAAGAAAATGCAGATCATCTTTCAGGATCCCGCCTCCTCACTCAATCCGAGAAAGACGGTGTTTGACATCATCAGCCAACCTCTGAAAGTCCACGGCTTGGCGCATACAAAGGCTGAGATGGTTGAGGGCGTTGCCGATCTTCTCGAAATGGTGGGGCTGGAAAAGGACCACATGGAAAGGTTCCCCCATCAGTTCAGCGGAGGGCAGAGACAGAGAATCTGCATTGCAAGGGCAATTTCCTTGCGACCGATTTTTCTTGTGGCCGATGAGGTCGTTTCAGCCCTTGATGTGTCGATTCAATCCCAGATTCTAAACCTCTTGATGCTCCTGAAGAACGACTTGAATCTGTCCATTTTGTTCATCTCCCACGACCTCAGCGTCATAAGACAGATCTCCGACAGGGTCGCTGTTATGTACTTGGGTGGCATTATGGAGATGGCGCCTTCCGAGATCCTTTTTTCTTCTCCTCGGCATCCTTATACCCAGGCTCTCATTTCAGCCATTCCTATCCCGGATGTGGAAATTGGGTGGAGCCCCGTCATCCTACAGGGGGAAACGCCCAGCCCGTCCCAAAGACCGAAGGGTTGCCCGTTTCATCCGAGATGTCTTAGATCGTTCGACCGATGTCATCAAGAGGGCGTCGAGTTGCTTATGATCAGCGAGAACCATTTCGTGGCTTGCCACCTATATAGAGTCTAGTGGACTGGGTCAGAAACGCGCTGACAAAATTCTTGCCCTTCCCCCTCCCCTTGCCCCTCCCACCAAGGGAGGGGACTACCTGGGAAGCCAAGAGTTCCCTCCCCCTTGACGGGAGGACAGGTGGGGGTGGAAAGGGCACACATTGTTGAAGACCTTCTCATACTTGACGCTAGGGTTATCGAAGGCAGTTTGGCACCAGCTATCATTGTCTGGACCTAACGACTGAAAAGACTGCATAGGTGTCGCTATGGAAAACAGGGTCTTATTGGAAGACAAGCAGATTCTTATCGTTGATGATGAGATGGATGTGCTCGACACTCTGGAAGACCTGCTGCCGGAGTGTGATGTCACGAAGGCGTCCACTTTTGACAAAGCCAAGGAACTGTTGGAATCCAGGTATTTCGATATCGCCGTTTTAGATATCATGGGCGTTGCTGGCTTCAAGCTTCTGGAAATCGCGAACCGCAGGGGCGTCATGGCCGTCATGTTGACAGGCCACGCCCACGGGCCTGAGAATGCGGTACGATCGTACCGTGAGGGGGCGGCTTCCTACGTTCCAAAGGAGAGCATGAATAACATTCACGTTTTCTTGAATGATATCCTGGAAGGGAAGGCCAAAGGGAAAAGTCCATGGTGGCGGTGGTCCGAAAGGTTCGGCTCCTATTTTGAGAAGAGATTCGGTCTTGATTGGCAAAAAAAAGCCAAGAAACAACGCACGCAAGCGCCACAGAAAGCCGGCCTCTCTCGCTCCGGCAGAACGAAGGGGAAGGGAGAATCACGTTGACGGAATTCATTGACAAGTTCAAGGAACTCGACCCGGGATTCCCGGTCCCTGATCACCGCTTTGACCAGAAGAACGAGATGTTCAAACGGGTCTTATGGGACCAGGGGTTTGAAACGATTGTCGAGCGATTCCACCGCCAGGTGGTCTACCAGGATAAGCCGGGGTGGCGCAAGAAAGACTTCGCCGCTCGGAACGCCGCGTGGAACGTGGAATGGGCTTTCGGGATGGGAAACTCCCGGAGCAACTCGGGCCTCTACGCATGGGAGGGCGTCCACCCCAGGGCTGAGCGTTTCGTCAAAGAAGGGGGACAGGTCAAAGCCTCTCCCCGGGAGATGAGCCGCTATCTGAAGGCGGTGGCCCGGCACCTGGGTGCGGACCTGGTGGGCATCTGCCGCGTCCACCCCAACTGGGTTTATTCCCATGAGTTCAACGTGCTCACCAAGGAGCACTACCCCATCGACCTGCCCGAGGGATGCTCCAGCGCGGTCGTGATGGCCGTCGAGATGGATTACGAAACCATGCGCTCCTCCGCCATGGTCCTTCAGGGCGTGACCACGGGTTTGGCTTATTCGAAAATGGCGTTTGTGGCCAACCTGGTGGCTGCTTTCATTCGTGGCCTGGGCTATCGGGCTGCTCCCTCAGGAAACGATACGGCCCTGAGCATCCCTCTTGCCATGGCCGCGGGACTGGGCGAATGGAGCCGGATGGGACTTCTCGTCACCAAGCCCTACGGTCCGAGGGTGCGTTTGTGCAAAGTGTTTACCGACATGCCCCTGGAACACGACCGCTACCGGCCTTTCGGCGTCGTCCAATTCTGCAGGACCTGCAAGGCCTGCGCCGAAACATGCCCGTCACAAGCCTTGCCCCTGGGGGGCATGACGGAAGAGGGCCCCAGCATTTCCAATCATTCAGGTGCCTTGAAATGGTACTTCCATGCCGAAAGATGCTACGCCTACTGGGGCGCAAGACGGGTGGACTGCACCCACTGCATTCAGGTCTGTCCTTTTAACAAGAAGCCCGGCAAGGTTCATGACCTCACCCGCTTCATGATACGGACCATGCCTGCGTTCAACCGCTTGTTTGTCTCACTGGACAGCCTCCTCGGCTACACCAGGTCCTTTTCCGCAACCCGATTTTGCGGTAAGAAATAGAGGGCTATCTTTTGTACCCAACCGGCATGATGAGCAGGGGTTCGCGGGAGGCCGGTACCTCCATGACCTGGATCACCTCCTCATCGTCAAAGGCGCCGACGATGCCCGCTCCCAGGCCGAGAGCCTCTGTCGGATGAACCTAAGGTTCCATTCGTGCCCGAATCGCCATTTCCCAGCAGGCTGAACTCCCTCAGGAAGAAAATTGTAATAGAAAATCGCTGTGATGGGGTATAAATTTCGGGTCCAGAAACCGTGTCTCGTCCTGTCTATTCTCCGTGCTCCGTTCATAATGCCGTTGACAACCTCACCCCTTTCAGTTTAGGAAAAAGCGGTTCTTCTTTTGTCGCCACATGAACAACCCCCTTTCAGGAGAGAAAAATGGCTAACGTCGTTGTCGTGGGAACCCAGTGGGGTGATGAGGGTAAGGGAAAAATCGTGGATTACCTCGCATCCGAGGCTGATCTCGTGGTCCGGTACCAGGGCGGAAACAACGCAGGGCACACCCTCGTGGTGAAGGGCCAGCAGACCATCTGCCACCTCATTCCCTCGGGCATCCTTCACCGGGGCAAAAAGTGCCTGATCGGCAACGGGGTCGTCGTCGACCCGGAGGTCCTCCTCGCAGAGATGAACAAACTGAGGGAGAGAGGCATCCCCGTAACGCCCAGGCGTCTGTCCTTGAGCGAAAAAGCGCATCTGATCATGCCCTACCACAAAGCCGTCGATCTGGCGAGGGAGGCGGCCAAAGGAAAAAATAAGATCGGCACCACGGGAAGGGGCATCGGCCCCTGTTATGAGGACAAGGCGGCAAGGGTCGGCATCCGGGCCGTTGACTTGCTCGAACCGGACACCCTTAAGGAGAAAATACAGACCAATCTCAGGGAAAAGAACTTCTACCTGACCCATTTTCTGAATGCCGAACCCCTGGACTTCCAGGTCGTCTATGACGGCTATCTTTCCATGGCTGAGGCTCTTCGCCCGTACATCACCAACGTCTCCCTGGAGATCGACAGGGCTGTGAAGAAAAACAAAAGAATCCTTTTCGAGGGCGCCCAGGGCACCCACCTCGACCTGGACCACGGCACCTATCCTTTTGTCACATCCTCCAATCCCGTGTCCGGGAGCGCCTCTGCCGGCGCGGGGGTCGGACCGGACAAGTTGAACCACGTCATCGGCATCGTGAAGGCCTACACCACCAGGGTCGGCGCAGGCCCGTTCACGACCGAGCTCTTCGACGAGATCGGCGACACGATCCAGCAAAGAGGCGCTGAATTCGGAGCGACCACGGGGAGAAAGCGCCGCTGCGGGTGGCTCGACCTTGTCGCCGTCAGGGAATCGTCGCGCCTCAACGGGCTCAGCAGCCTCGGGATCACGAAGCTGGACGTGCTCACGGGGCTTGAGAAAGTCAAGGTCTGTGTCGCCTATGAATCGGGAGGGAAGAAAATCGATTTCATGCCCGCAAGCCTCAAGAAACTGGGGGAGTGCACGGCGGTTTACAAAGAGTACCCTGGATGGAACGAGGACATTTCCTCTGCCAGGAAGTGGAAGGACCTCCCTCCTTCTGCGAAGAAGTACCTCAAGGGGATCGAAGAGGTGACACAGGTGCCTTTGTCCATCGTCTCGGTCGGTTCAGGCAGGGAGCAATCGATTATCCTCAGAGATCCATTTGAACAAGGTTCACGGCGTAAGTCGCATCGCGCACGGAAGAAAGCTTAAGTCCTGTGCCGGTGACCGTGCACCTTGCACCGTGTACCCTGCACCGGATTTTGATTTATGCCCATTTATGAAAAACACTACGACGTGATCGTTGTCGGCGCCGGCCATGCGGGCTGCGAAGCGGCCCTTGCCTCGGCCCGGATGGGGCACCCCACCCTCCTTCTGACCATCAACCTCGATCACATTGCTGCCATGAGCTGCAACCCCGCCATCGGCGGCCTTGCCAAGGGGCATCTGGTCAAGGAGGTCGACGCCCTGGGAGGCGAAATGGCCGTGAACGCGGACCAGACGGGCATTCAGTTCAGGCGTCTCAACACAAGAAAAGGCCTGGCCGTGCAGAGTTCCCGGTCTCAAAACGACATGGACCTCTACCGCAAACGGATGAAAGGGGTGGTCGAGTCTCAGCCGAATCTGGATATCAGGCAGGCGATGGTCGATCACCTTGTCGTGAAAGAGGGCAAGGTCTACGGCGTCGAGACCCACATTCACGAAAGGTTTTTGTCCAAAACGGTCATTCTGACCACGGGGACATTCCTGAAAGGCTTGATCCACATCGGCCTGGACCACTTCCCCGCAGGCAGGATGGGTGATCCTCCATCCAGCCGCCTTTCCGAGCAACTCCGGGAACTGGGGTTCGAAGTGGGGAGGCTCAAGACCGGCACAACCCCCCGCCTCAACGGCCGTACGATTGATTACAGGGGTCTTGAAATCCAGCCCGGGGATGAGAAGCCGCGGCCCTTTTCCTTTTCCACCACCAAAATCCCCTTGCCCCAGGTGCCGTGCCACATCACCTACACGAACGAAAAAACCCATGCCTTCATCAGGGAGGGACTTGACCGCTCTCCCCTCTACAGCGGCATCATCAAAGGCATCGGTGCCAGGTACTGCCCTTCCATCGAGGACAAGGTTGTCCGGTTCCCCGAAAAAGCGAGGCATCAGATCTTTCTCGAGCCTCAGGGGCTGGATACGGTCGAGGTTTACCCCAACGGTATCCCGACAAGCCTCCCGATTGACGTGCAGCTCAAGATGGTGAGAACGATTCCCGGGCTGGAGAAGGCGGAGATCCTGAGGCCCGGGTATGCCATCGAATATGATTTCGTGAACCCCCTGCAACTGAAGGCGACCCAGGAGACGAAACTTGTCGAAGGCTTGTACCACGCCGGACAGATCAACGGCACTTCGGGCTATGAAGAGGCGGCCGCCCAGGGCCTCATGGCCGGCATCAACGCGGTCCTCAAGATCCGGGGCGAGGAGCCCCTGATTCTTGAAAGGTCGAGAGCCTATACCGGCGTGCTGATCGACGACCTCGTGACCCGGGGGACGACGGAACCCTATCGCATGTTCACCTCAAGGGCTGAATACCGCCTTCTCCTGCGGGAAGACAATGCCGATTTCAGGCTTCGGGACGAGGGGTTTCGGCTGGGGCTGGTCCCGGAGGAGGTCTACCGGGCGTTTTGCTCCAGGAGGGATGCGGTGGACAGGCTCACGGCACGGCTGGACGCTGTGAAGCTGAGACCGGAACCCTCGGTCATCGACCGGCTGAGAGGGATCGGCTCTGCCCCCATCAAGAACGTGACCCCTCTCTCGCAGCTCCTCAGAAGGAACGAGATATTTTTCGATCACCTCAAGCTCTTTGACCCGGACCTCGCCGAAACGGAAGAATCTGTCGCAGAAGAGGTGGAAACGAGGATCAAGTATGAAGGATACATCAGCCACCAGGAGAGGCAGGTTGAAAGGATGAAGCGGATGGAAGACCTGCGGCTCCCGGAGGATGTAAACTACCAGACGGTCTACGGCCTTTCCAGGGAAGCGAAAGAAAAGCTGATCAGGGTGAAGCCCAGATCCCTGGGCCAGGCATCCAGGATTTCAGGCATCACCCCGGCCGCTCTGATGGCGATCCAGGTCCACCTGAAACAAAGATACGGGCCCAAATTCTCCCCTTCTCCCTGAGGGACTTTGCGAGAACCCCCTTTCCCCCACGGCCCCTCAGCAGCGGGAGTGCCCCGTGTAGCCGGCGCGAGATGTGGGACAACGACGGTATGGGACGGAGGTGTTGGGCTGCAAGAATATCTCTCTTAGGCTTGATTTTCATTAGGCCCTATGAGATGATGACAAAATTACCGATAGAGGAGCGGTATTGGAAGCAGCGGTCTTCATAAAAGGCCTCATCATCGGTTTTATCATCTGCGCGCCGATGGGGCCCATCGGCCTCTTCTGCGTGCGCAAGACCCTCGTTGACGGACGGCTCGCAGGCTTTGCCGCAGTCCTCGGGGCATCCACGGTCGATGCCCTCTATTGTGCCATCGCTGGCCTGGGCGTCGCCTTCATCTCCAATTTTCTCACCAACGAGCAAAACGTGATCCGCCTTGCCGGCGGCCTGGTCTTGATCATCGTCGGGGCGAAGATTTTTTTTGCCAAGCCCGTGGAAAAACCTCCCGCTGACAGGGGCAACGGCATTTTCGGTGACTTCCTGTCCGCAGCCCTCCTGATGTTCACCAACCCCCTCGCGATCATCGTCTTCTCCGCAGCTTTCACTGCCCTCGGCGTCCATGGATGGAAGGGAGATTATGCGCTCACCGCCGCACTGGTCCTCGGCGTTTTTGCCGGCTCAGCGCTCTGGGCACCGATCCTCGTCACCGTGGTGAGCCTTTTTCGGGTGCAATTCAACGGCACCCAGCTCCTGCTCGCGAACAGGATCTCCGGGGCGATCATCTCCGGCTTCGGCCTGGCTGTGTGGGTCGTGACCCTGCTCCGCTGACATTTCTGCCTGCCCACCCGCCTCACGCCCCGACCCTTTTCCTCGGCGTCATGTCCTGAATCCTGTACTTGGCGAAAAAGAACGCCGCCACCATCACCAGGATCGGCATCAGGTATAGGGCGAGGGAAAACAGGATCATCACGTCATTCTGGAAGCTCTTCACCCGGGCCATGGGCATGGCCACGCGCAAAATTCTGCCCTTCGGGTCCACCGGAAGAGCGACGTAGAGCATCTCCATGTTGACGCTTTCGCTGTAGCGGATCACGGTTCCGATCCTGCCCTTCATGGCTTCCTGGACCTCCGGCCGGTTGAGCCGACTTTCGATGTCGACGGGCTCTCTGTGGGATTCGCCTATGAGCTTTCCGTCTCTGCCGATGATGCTCAGCCGGATCGCGGCCGTCATCCCGTAATCCGCGCAAAAAGGATCGAGGGCCGAAGAATCTTCCGTGTCCGGGACCACCTTGGCGATCACCCTTGCAAGGATGGTCACATCCTCTTTGAGATGTCCCTCCATGGCATTCTTGATCTGCTTTTGCACGATGAACCCGACCAGAGAGACGCCCGCAATAAGCAGAATCGTGTAGAATACATAGAGCTTCCATATACGGCCCAGACTTATCATGGCACCCTCCTAAGCCAGCAGCCTCACGGCCGCAAAGGCCAGAATCCCCGCACCCAAGGGCGTCAGCAACCACCCCAACCCGATTTTGATGAGCATCCTGCCGCTCACCGTCTGAACGTCTCCCACGAGCCCGACGCCCACCACGGCACCGACAATCGCCTGAGAAGAGGAAACAGGAACGCCCACCTGAGTGAAAACATGCAAGGTGATCGCCTCAGCCAGCACCGCGACAAGGGCGGAAAACGGGTCCAGCGGGACGATCCCTTTGCCTATGGTCATCATGACTTTCTTGCTGTAAGTCAAAGCCCCCGCGGCAATGCTCAACCCTCCGATGAAAGCGGCCCAGTCCGCGCTGAGCATCCCGGAGCCCACGTAAACGCCCGTGACGTTTGCCACGTTGTTCGCTCCCAGGGAATAGGCCCCGTAGCACCCGGTGACGACAATCCCGAAGGCATAGAGGAAGTTTCTTTGGGTAAGGCTGGAGACGGTGCGGTTGACGGCATACCCCAGGACACGGTGAAGGGTGTAACCGGCGACCAGACCGAACACGGGCGTAACCACCCAGCAGGCGATGATGGTGTAGAGCTTGCTGAAGTCCGCCAAACCGGAGATCATCCCCACGCCGATGACGGCCCCGGTGATCGCCTGGGAAGTGGACGCGGGGATCGAAAGGTAAGTGAGAATCGTCATGGTGACGGCGGAGGCAAGGGCGGAGATGAAGGCGTGGATCGGGAGCATGGGAGAGAGGCTGCTCACGGTGTTCATGCATTTGGAGCCCTCCAGGAGAGCGCCAAGCATCACGAAGACAGCGGTCAGCAGGACGGCGGTGCGGTACCGGACGGTCCCGGTGGTAACCCCTGTTCCGAACACGTTGGCCGCGTCATTGGCTCCGAGGCTCCAGCCCAGAAAAACACCGCTTAGGATTTTCCACATGGTCTAACCCGCCCGCACGCCCCCGTATCAGAACCCGCGTCTCGCCGCGCCCATCTTACTCGGCTCATCTCATGCTCACATGGATGATTTGCAGATAGTCGCTGGCATCCTCGATCCCGTCGCTGATGGAAGTCAGGCCCGAAAGAAATTCCGCCAACACCCTCCCTTTCCAGAAGCTGTCTATCGGAACCTCGCGGGCATCCTTGATCAGGATAAACTTGATATCATCGATCTTTTTCTCGTAGATCCGGATGGCCAGGATCTTCTCCCTCAGATCTTCCCCCCGGAGCATCGCTTCGAAGGTGATCAGGAGCATTTCGCACATCCTCTGATTGAGCACTGCGACTCTCACGCTGTCGTCCTTGAGCTTGTCGGGCAGGGTCTCCTCCAGGTAGTATGCGGCCGTGTCTTTGAGAAGGCCGAAGACCTCATCCGCAAGTTCCACGAACTTGCACAGGTCCGGCCGCACGTAAGGGAGAAAGGCACCCTCATAGATATGAGAGACGACTTTTCGCCTGACCGAATCCCCTTCCCTTTCAAGATCCATCACATCCCGCATGAGATTGCGGTCATGTTTTTCCAGGGCGTTCCTGAAGACATCGCAGGCGGTGCACAGGAGCTGGATGTGCTTCCTCATGCTCTCCGTGACTTCCCGCTCTTTCTTCCCGTGAGACAATATTTTTTCAAGAAACATGATTCCCTCTCGCGTGCGCGATGAGCTCGGCGGCCATCACGTCGAGCAAAGAAATGATCCCGATGATTTTCCCCTCGTCACAAACGAAAAGCCTCGCGATGTTCGATTTCTCCATCAGGGTTGCCGCATCTTCCATGTCCGTGTCCTTGTCAACGCAAACCACGGGCTTCGAAGCGATCTCTGACACTTTGACCTTTTTCGGGTTCGTGCCCTTGGCGAGAACCTTGAAGACGATATCTCTTGAGGTGAGAACGCCGAAATCGCCCTCCGTTGATGAGAACCGGACGGCGACGGAGCGGATTCTCCTGTCCACCATCTTCTCCGCCGCCTCATAGACCGAGTTGTTCCCGTCCACGACTTCTATCTTGCTGGTCAAAAACTCCTGTACTTTCATCTCTCTACCCCTTTCATGCCGTTCTTGCCTTCACCGTTGGATAAAATACTCGTACCCTCGTTTCACGCAGGCCCCCCTCCCTCGCGACACGGCCAAAGCTGAAAAAACCCTTTTCACACCCAAAAGGACACCGGGAATATTATCAGCTCCGGGCATTGCCGGTCAAATGCTTACCTTTCCAGTGCCTCCCCTTGGTCAGGTGCCCTTCATTCATTCTGCTGACAAAAAGGGTGACTTTTTCGTCCCATGGGGGTACGATCCGACATGAGTTTTCCCAGGAAGGAGCCTTGGCTTCGCAGTCTTTTGGTAGTGTCTGAACCTTAAGGAATTCCTATTCTTTGAGAGGGGCACCCAAAAATCACCTGTTCGAACCATCACTTCGTCCTTCGATACCTCAGGACGAACGGCCCTGCC
>JAGUZM010000452.1 GCA_020060805.1 Deltaproteobacteria bacterium
ATGGTCTCGACGTTTATCGTATCGCCCACCCCTGCAAGAATCCTCACCAATTCCTGCCTCATCCGCTGGTATGCTGCCAGGTCCTGGGTCTCCTTTTTTGAGGGGATCCCCAGGAACTCATCTATCTCTGCTTCGGCGGCTAACCAGTCTTCAAGGGGGCTTCCCCCTCGGAACCCCCGCTCCTTGGCCTTAAAGTAGGCTGCCTCCGCTATCATCCGGTGTCTTTCTCCAGCAGAGATGTCCGACCATGTCTTGGTTTCGGGTTTCGTATCGCCTGAGTCTGCTGCGGTTGTTTCGACTCTTTCATTTTCCATGGCTTTCCCTCCCATCAAGAGTGATTCGCCTGAATACCGCATGCCCTATACAAAGCTGGTTATGAAGTTAGTGTTCATCGAACCAAAAGCAACGACCCACGACGGAGCCGCAAACCTCTACCTCACATTCGGTGAAATCAGCGGGAATGGCATGAGGCTGAGAAAAAGGATGAAGAAATTCCTTCAACTTCTTGGCATGCGGGAAGAGGTGAAGCTTGGGCGCTCCAAGGATACGAGCAGTTCAACCACTCATTGAAAGAAAAGGATCCCCGTTCCGCCTACGAAGCCATCGGGTTCTTGCCCCGCTCGATGGCAATCCGCATGTAGGTTTCCACGCCAGATTGAGGGGGCAGGTACTGCTGATCCTCAGGCTTCTTCACCAGACGCAGGGCACCTGTCGAACAGGTGGTCACGCAGAGCCCGCAACCGATGCAGCGTTCCATGTCAATCACGGCTTTATCGTCCTTCATCCGGATCGCTTCCATCTGGCATCGCTCGATGCACGTCTCACACCCGGCGCATGTCTCCGCATCGACCTCCGCGAAATAGTTGCTCTGCACAGCCGCTGCCGGGTTGGGTTGTTTCTTCAGGGACCGGAGCATCCCGCAACAATCCCCGCAACAACTGCACATGCCGCCCACTTTCTGGGAGTTGAAGGGCTGCATGACCAGGCCCACTTCCTCGTTCCGCCTCAGGATGTCGAAGGTCTCTTCCTGCGTGATGTAGCGGCCCATGTTGTTTTCCACGTAATAGTGCGCGTAAGACCCGAAAATGAAGCAGACTTCCATCGGCTTGTCGCACCCCTTGTCAACCGACTTCATCCAGGTGCGGCAGATGCAGGGAGCGACAGCGATGGTTTTCTGGTTCTTGACGATCTCCAAAACATCCTCGTAGGGAGCAATAGGCCACGATACGGCGATCTCCCGCTTGACGGGGATCGTGCGCATCACGGGCGTTTTGTAGGATTGGATCGTCTTGCCGAAGGATGTTTCAAAATACTCCTCCATGTCGCGGGCAAGTTGGGGGTCCAGCCTGTTCACCTGATGCTCCAGGATGCCCACGAGAAAAGCGATAGCGCTGTAGCTGGCGGACTCACCTTTTCTGAGGCGGAAGAGCAAGCCCTTTTTAGCCATATTTTCCAGTAGTTCTGCTGTTTCCTTAACATCGAGATTGAGCCTTGTGGCTATTTGCTCGGGCGTCTCCGGCAGGGGCTGAAGGTTCAGGAAAAACCCTGCTTCTTTTTCGGTGAACAACCGGCGTAGGATCTTGAGTTCAATCCCGCTCTTCGTGGTCGGATAGCCTGTGGAGAGGTTGTCTAACCGTTCCCTCAGCCTGACGTACACGTCTTCCATGATCGCGCCTCCTTTGTTCTTGATAACCTTCGACCGCATGAGGTGAAAAGATGAGGATAAGTTGAGAACACCATTTCGCCTTTCCGAAAGAGCGACGCCACACAGCGCCTCTCAAGGCAGGGAGGAAGCATGTTTGTGATTCACCCTTGGAAGCTTCAGAAATCCGGATCATCCCGACCGCAATGGGAAATCGCGCACTGCAGTTGCCGTGAGAAGCATAAAAGTGCGGCTAAACGCTCCACGTGGCCGTTTCCGGAGTGTAGTTGCAGGCGGCGTGCCGGGATAATGCGGAGCCCCTGAGCTGGATAGTGCGCACCAGGCAACCCGTGCAAGCGACCCGGAACTCGCATTCGGTGCAAGCAGGCACTTGATACCGGGCAACTCCAGCGCTCGCCTCCTCTATCCTCCTATCGAGCAGCACCGTGCCCATGTCGGCCATGTGCAGGTCGCCCAAAGCTTGCCGCAGGCCCACGCACTGGGTAATCTTGCCGTCCATAGAGATAAAACATGAGTGGTCGAAACAGGTGTGACACTGTCCGTTCCTGATGAATTCTTCCATATCCACGCTCATGTCAGCCGCCGCCCGGGGGCCCATGGCCGACTGGAACTGGAGAGGTGTCCATTTTTTTGGCCCGTGCCAAATGAACTCGACCCCTGTCGCTCCTTGAGCCATCGCCCAGTCTGCAGTTGCACAGGCCTGCTCTACGTCCTCCGGTGAGGCCGGGATCTTGCCTGAAAACGCGACACCCGCACTGGCGAGATGGCCGATAGCCTTAACGAGACCGTCGTAGGCGCCCGGCACTCCAACTCCTTTATCAAACGCCTCCCTCTCCTCACCCGCCATGACTAGCGTGACATGCATGCCCAAGGGGGCAAGCCGTCTGGCCGCGGCCTCGTCGACGGCAAAGCCGGTACAGTGCATTTCACACCTCATTCCCAAGCCGGCGGCAGCCTCCAGTACGCCCCAGAGACGCCCCTGTTCCAGCATGGGCTCCCCACCCCGCACAATCAGCTGGTCGACCCCAATGTAGTTTAGCTGTTCTATGGCATCCCTTACCCGCTCGATGGGCGCATTCTCATTCGTCTTGGGCCATACGCCGCATGAGCATGCTTCCAGCGTTCGCAGGTTATTCGAGGTGCAAAACTCACAGGAATAGACGCACCTGTCAGAGACCTCAATGGTCACTCTGCCTCCCGGCCGAGTGAGCAGATGTTTCTCTGCCTTCGAACGGAGCAAGCCAGGACGATAGCCTTCGACGGCCATCCGCTGCGCCGAAAATGTCCCCATGCCAAGTTGCCGCAGGGCCTCCAGGTAGTGTTCCAATGTTCTTTCTGGAATGCCGGCACCTAAGCTGGCCTGTTCCACACTACTTCCCGCGGCCAGGCTGGAAAGGGCTTGAGCCACCCCTCGGTCGCGGAACCAATACAGCCGACACTGGAAAAGGTCGTGCACGGCCGCCCCAACCCTTCCCAGCACGAGCTGGACGTGGGGGAAGAATAAAAAATGGCGGTGGGTGAGCGCTTGCTGGTTCATAGCACGCCATCCATGGGTCCGAAACCGTCGACCAAAGGGTTCCCGCTACTCAAGGCGTCCGGGACATCCTCCAGAAGGGTGTAGAGAATGGAAAGCTGCCTCTCGAGACCCTTTCGGACCCCCTTGCAATGGGCACCTGTGAAGACGAACCCTCCACTGGTGCACACCTGGGCAAAGCATGTTGTGCAAATCGCCCTGGCCCAGCATCGCTCGCAGTCAGGGAGGGCTCGATAGTAATCTGATAGGACTTCGGCACATCGCTTGAGGTTGATGCCTTCTTTAACATCCCCAATCGGGAAATTCTCGTTGATCCGCTCACACAGGTGCAGCTTCCCATCCGTCGAGACGGCAATACGCCGGCCGGCCTGGCACGTCCCCGTATACGAAGCCCGGGCAGAAGACCCTGCCCACATCAGGCGCTCGTGGAGCATCCGCAAAGGCTCCTCGAAGAATTGGTACAAAAAACTTCCTGGTCGGACCGGGCTGCGGTTGCGCTTCCTGTCCAGGTAGGCCTTCAATAGCCTGCGGTACTGGCCCGCAAACGCCTCTTCATCGAAGGGATGGTTTTCCTGAAAACCCCCTTCACGCACATAACCAACGTAGGTAACGGGCGGGATGAGCGGGTCCTGTGATTCGAAGAAGTCGTTAACGGCCATGAGGTTTGAGTGGCCCGTCAGCGTCACGGTCGCCCGCACGTAATCAGCGAAGTACTTCTTGTCCAGAGAGTAGAGCTTCTCTAGGTTATTCCGCAGTTTGATGAAGCTCCCTTTCCCGGCGGCATCCACGCGGTATCTGTCGTGCGTCTCCTGCGGGCCATCCATGCTGCATTCCACGCCGACGGAGTGGTCCACGAAAAATCTGGCCAGCGAATCAGGCAGGTGTGTCAGGTTGGTGGTCATGGAGAAGTGGATGCGGTAGTGCCCTTTCTTGCGGGATTCCGCGTACTCGACGACCCGTTGGATCATGCCGCCTTCAAGGAGCGGCTCTCCGCCGAAGAACGCGATATCAAGCTTGCGATTCGGGAAATACCGGAACGGTGCCAGATCGTTAAGCTGGAGGAAATGGTCAACCCCCGCCTTGGCCGTTTCCCAGTTCATCTGTCTTGACCGGAAAGGTTTGTACCCTTCGTATTGACCGGAAAAAATGCAGTAGCCACAGCGGAGGTTACACGCGTCGGTGAGTACCAACATGAGATTACTGAACACAGATGGTGAAGGCTTCCACTCAGGGGGCTGACGCACGCCGCTCCTCCGGCAGTGATCTCCGTCCAGCCCCGGTCTAAAGGCGTGAGAGCTCTGCCGCCACAGCTTGACGTAGGTGAAGAGGTCAGGGGGGGCATTGAAGGTCTTGAGTAACGCCTCCAACTCTTCATCCGGCGTTTCATAAATATCCGCTACGCGGTGCGGTTCCAACGGCCAAGGCCAAGGATGGATGCTGGCAGTAATCGCGTCGTAGACGTAATGGGCGCCGGAGCCGGATGAGAAGAGAAGAAAATCGTGCCCCCCCTGGGCAGTCCGGTGGCTCTGCAGATCAACGTCCATTTTCCTCAATTGGCTACTCCCGGCGAGGGCGGTCCACGTCCCTGCACCCCAAGACCTTGGATGCTCTTTTCGTTGGAGAGGACATAGGAGTACTAGAAAAAGACGCCCGCCGTCCCGACCGCAACAACCGCTACTCCGGCAACTCCTGTGGCCCCTACCCCGGTAGGAGCACAGGCGGCACACACGGCACACGCCCCACAGGCCCCGCAGGCGTTGCAGGCACTGCAAGCGTCTGAGACCTGTGTCACCCGCCAGCGCTCAATCCGGGCGAGGAGATCCGGTTCCACCAGCCCGAGCTTCAGCAGTCCTGAGTCTTTGAGGACCTCGTAGTATATGGTATAGAAATCTACAGGAGTTGGGTGCCGCTCCAGGGTCACACGTTCGACCATCTCGACAACCCGGGTACGATTGTCCACCAATGCCTGGATGATCGCCCGGTCAGCAAAATTCTGAGGGAGGCCTTTCTCGTCTAATTTGCCGGTATACTCGGCCAGCACCTTAAGGGCTGCTCCCTTGGCCTCCTCTTCCTCTCCGCGGGTGATCAACTGTTTTGCCTCTGAGAGCCTGCCGATGTATTTTTGGACCCTCATGAGGTTTTGTCGTCCCTCTTTCGAGATGTTCATAAGGCACCTCCTTTTTAAGATGGCATGGGCATGATAGGCAGATCCTTTATTGGTGTTCGGACTATACGGAGTTGAGGCTAACGTGTCAAGGACAAAGTTCATCCAAAAGTTCATCTATGGGTCAGAGATGAGCAGGCTTCCATACCACGGGGTGGTACAGGGAGTGAGTGAATAGGGAAATTTCCGCATCCAGTGGCGCCAAGGCGGCTCAAGGTGATTGACGTCCGCTTTCCAGGTGCCCCGCACCTCTTCTACGCTTGGACAAACCTGGACAGAGGGGCGCGCAGGCTCACCGGGTCAGGATAGGACTCAACGTACCCGATTCTCAAGAGCCACTGGACCTCTCCCTCAACACCCAAGTCTTTGGCGATCTTGTTTTTCCACGGCTCCTCTTCAAGCATCTGTGTCATGGGATGCACGGCAATCATCTTCTCCCTGATTTTCAGAAACATGTTTTCAA
>JAGUZM010000386.1 GCA_020060805.1 Deltaproteobacteria bacterium
GCCGCTGCGTTGCCGTCCTGATACGTGGGGGTGCAGATCCGGAAGACCTGCTTGATCCCGTTCTTGAACACCTGCTGCTCGGTCAGTTTCTCCGTCGCAGCGTGGGTGACCATCAGGACGCGGTCCAGCTCGCCCATGACCGGCGCAAGGGCCAGGGCCTGACCGGAGGAATCCACCCCCGCCAGGAAATCCGCTCCCCAGCTGTCCACGAAGTAACGGGCGTTCTTGATCGACTCATCGGCCCTGAGGGTGGAGTCCCTGAAATCCACCTCCAGCTTGACCCCGCCGATTCCTCCTGCGCGGTTGATTTCCTCCGTGGCCATGATGACACCCATGTTGTGGAAGGCCCCATAACCTGCGAGGGTCCCTGACAACACGGCCTGGTACCCGACCTTGACCGGGCCTTTGATCTTCGGGGTGGCCGCCCAAAGGCCCGTGGGCTTGAATGCCGCAGGCCCCAGGGCAGCGGCGGCGGTGGTCAGAAGACCGACTTTCATGAAGTCTCTACGGGATATGTTCTTCTTCATCACAGACCTCCTCCTTCCAATAAGGTTCGTTCCATTGCCCGTCCTCCGGGCCGGCGAAGCGGGTTCTACCTCTTCTCAGGGGGTATCCCCTGGTCGCTCCAGCCCCGGTGACGGTAGTAATCCTGCAACAGGGTCTTCATGTCCTCTTTGGTGATGACTTTATCCGACTTGATCGCTTCCCGGTGAAATCGGATGGGCAGGTGGTCGTCTTCAGGCCTCAGGCCTTCGCGGAGGTTGAACTGCCGGGTCGCATCCATCACGTTGGCGGCGATCGCCCGCATGTCTTCCTTGTTGAGCTTGAGGCCCGTGGTGCCCTGAATGATCGTGCTCAGCTCGTCCCACTGGTAGAGATCGCGGTAGAAGCGGCAGAGGATGAGGGTGTCGAAGATGGTGAGACGGTCCTCCCACTCCGCGAACATGGAAGCCTTGTCCTGGATCTGGTCCGGGTCGATGAGACCGGTCAATTCGGGCTTGTAGAAGGTGGCTCGGAGGTGACAGGCACCCCGATCCGACGTTCCGTAGGCCAGCCCCATGCCCTTCAGCACGCGGGGGTCATACCCGGCAGGTTCCAGGCCCTTCACATGGATGGCCTGCTCTTCCATGCCCCACTCCCTGGCAGCAGCCTTGATGCCCTTGGCCAGGATATCCCCGAAGCCCTTTCGGTAGGCGATGTCTTCCAGGAGTTGCGCCATGGCGTCCACGTCGCCGTAGTCGATCTTGAGGTTTATTTTCCCCTGCTTCGACGCCTCGATCGCAAAGGCCACGAGGTTGCCGGCTGAAATCGTATCCATGCCGAGCCTGTCGCAGATGTCGTTGAGGAACATGATCTCCTCGATGCTGTCCACTTCGCACAGGCCCCCGAGGGCGTAGATCGTTTCGTACTCCGGGCCCTCGATCCTGAGGCCCGCGTGCCGTCCCTCTTTGACCTTGCTCAGCCGGCCGCAGGCCATGAAGCACTTCAGGCAGGCGTGGGGTTGCACCTCACATCGGGCATGGAGCGCGTCGGCGCTGATTTTCTCCCACTGGTCGTAATAGCCCTTGTGCCAGTAACGGGTCGGGAACGCTCCGGCCGCGTTGACGATCTTCACCAGCATGGGGGTGCCCATGGTCTTGTAGGCCTTCGCCCCCGGGTTGTCCTTCCCGATCTTGGCCAGGCGCTGGGTGAACTCCTTGAGGATCTTCTCGTCGGCCACCTCTTTCTTGCTCGACCCCCGGAAGGCCATGGCTTTGATCTTTTTGCTCCCCATCACGGCGCCCGCGCCGGTGCGGCCTGCCGAGCGCCAGTAGTCGTTTTCCACCACCGCAAAGGTCACCCGGTTTTCTCCGGCCGGTCCGATCGCCATGACGCCGCATTTCTCTTGGCCCGGGCGCTTGCCCGAAACGAGCTGCCGCAAGCGATCTTCGGTCTCGTACGTGTCCAGGCCCCAGAGATCCCTGGCCGGGTGAAACTTCGCCCCCTCTTCGGTAATTTCGATCCACAGGGGTTCTCTGGATGCTCCCTGGAGGACGACGGCGTCGTAGCCCGCCTTCGCGATGTAGTCCCCCACCGTCCCTCCGGCATAGGACTCTGAGTAGAAGCCGGTCTGGGGTGACTTGGTGTATAGGCCGTGCCTGCATGAACCCCAGACCGACGTTCCCGACACAGGGCCTGTGGCGAGGATCAGATGGTTTTCAGGACTCAGCGGGTCGACGCCGGCCGGGTTTCTCTCCAGGAGCAGGTGGGTGGCAAGGCCCTTTCCGCCAAGAAACCTGCGGAGCACCCCGTCATCGGTCGCTTCCACCTTGAATGTTTGTCCTGTCACATCGGCCACGAGGATTCGATTAAAAAACCCTTTCATCGCAATTGCCCTTTCGTAAATTTGCCTTAACCGTCAAGGGGGGATTTTTCGCGCGGAGCATGCCCGTCCCCTCGGCTCGGCCTTCAGCGTATTGAACCGTTCCCCCATTCCAAGAAAAACACCGCTACAGAAGCATCTGCCATGGGAAACCCGCCCCAAGAACGGAAAAGCAGAAAATGTTCCTTAAGATTCATCTTCCCTGGAGTCATACGAGGTGGAGTCGTTTTATGGAACTTCAGGCCGACCGCCTTGTCTTCGGGTTAACCTCGGTAGTGGAGCGCTTACAGCAATGAAGATGAATGGACGAATCGGAAAAGAAAGAAGCCTGGTCCGGGCTTTAGTCCTGGGCCTAACGCCGGGAGCATGACTTCCGAATGTACCCCTGTTACGTAACAACATGCTGAACTCTTGTCAAGCTTTTTTCTCCAAGGATACCGCCTGGGTAAGGCCTTCTTAAGGCCTGGAGGGGAGCGAACCTTTTCTTCCTGATCCAAGCCCTGCCTATGAGATGCAAGTGCCTGATTCATAAAGCTCAAGTTTCAGCACCACCGGATAACCGTATGCACCCGCCCGGGTTAAAGGGAACAAGGGCTCCCAGGGGTATGGACAAAAACCTTGGGCTGTGCTATTTGTTCAATATCCTGAACACCTGGGAGGCTTACCTTTGACAATGGAACAGCTCGGGGCAAAACTCCAATCCCTGCGTAAACAGAAGAAACTCTCCCTGAGGGATCTTGCGGAACGGGTGGGTTGCTCTCCCTCCTACCTGTCAATGGTTGAGAACAACAAGGTTGATCCCGGGGTTTCCCGCCTCAAAAGAATTGCGGATGGGTTGGGGGCCACGATCGTGGACCTCTTCCAGAGGGGAGCGCCCTCCGACGTCGTCATCCGGAAGAATGACCGGTCTCAGGGAACATTTCCCCGGTCCAAGACGGACATTGAGATCCTGGTGCCGCCGATCCCGGACCGGGAGATGGACGCCCGCCTCGCCATCATCCATCCTGGCGGCAGTTCCCTCGGGGACTATCAACACCCTGGCGAAGAATTCGGCCTCGTCTTGAGGGGGGTCCTGGAGCTCTCCGTGGAAGGCACTCTTTACAAGCTCGAAGAAGGGGACAGCTTCTATTTCCGGTCATCCCAGAAGCATCGCTTCCAGAATCCGGGGAATGAGGATTCGGTCATCCTCTGGGTCAACCACCCGCCCAGCTGGTAGAGGCTTTGACGCCCCCTCGGCCGCCCCCCATGCTTTTCCCCCCCTTCCTCAAAAAAAGAAACCCCCGGCGGACAACTTGGGAGGGTGTGCCTGCCCGCCAGGGGATCATCAGGGGATGAAAAAAGTTAATGATGTGACAATGCCAATTGCCTGTTGAAAATATACTACATCGTGGTATGATGTCAAGTGCCTTTCGCCGGGATTGTCGAATCCGGCCTTCCATCGGACCCCCGTTGGAGGTCATGCCGCGGGCCGGGCGAAAACAGTGTTTGAAATGCCTTCCCGGTTTTGGTATAGGGAATGAAGGCGCCTGATGAGGCCTGCTGTTCAGCGGCCCCTAAGGGGAGCCGAAAAAAGGGGGATCGTTGTGAAAAAAGGCGAGTTCACCAAAATCCGTCACTACCTTGGAAAAACACAGAGCCAGATGGCGCAACTCCTGGGAACCTCCGTCAAGGCTGTTCAGAGTTTTGAGCAGGGATGGAGGAGAATTCCGGCGCACGTGGAAAGACAATCCCTGTTCCTTCTTGCCCACCGGATTCCGCATAACAACAAACACGGGCGGTGCTGGACGATTCAAGGCTGCCCGACGGCGACCAAGAAAAACTGCCCAGCCTGGGAATTCAAGCTCGGAGAGCTTTGCTGGTTCATCAACGGGACCATCTGCCGGGGGGAGATGCAATCGACGTGGCAGAAGAAAATGAAGATGTGCCGCAAGTGCCGGGTGTTTCAATCGATGTTCCCGGTCCTGTACGATTGACGAGGCCTCAAGACGAAGCCATTGTCTGAAAGAGGACTCATCTCCGACAACTCCCTCCCTGAGGGAGAGGGTTGGGGTGAGGGTGTAAGTGCTTGAATCCACACCCCCTCAAGTGGGAGAGGAATTCTCTGGTCACAGGACAGCCCCTTCACGAGCTCTTACGGGAATTCTCAGGACTGATCAGCAAGGCCGCAGGGAACAACCTGAGGACCTCTCCCACGGCGAGTGCCTTCCTTCCCTCGATTTTCTGTCCCGTCACCGCGTCCACCCAAGTCATCGGGGCTTCCTCCGGCAGAACGAGGGGCGTGTCTTTCCATCCCTCCTGCCCAGGGGATCTTCGCCTTCGGCCACAAGCCCGGTGAGGAATCGAAGGCCGGCATCTGTTTCGTCCTGGGTGACCCGGTTCTCACCGTCCAGGATCCTGGATTTGGCTTTCCGCGCCTTCTCCGGGGTGATTCGCTCATTCCAGTCATGGTAGGGATAGGCCGAGTCCTGGAGTTCGACAGCCTCGAGCCACGGGTTTTCGCGAGGGGGTTGATAGAAGTGACCGTGCACCCAAGAGTACCTTTCCGTGGGATCAGTTCTCCTTGGTCATGCTCAACAAAAGGATTGAAAAGGGGTTGATGTCCAGGCGGCGATCTTTTCCGGATTCGATTTGAGCAGGGATACTGCTCCCCGGGCCGTGCCACCGCCCTTCAGCGGAATCGAGCCGCTTTTTCCACACCCCTTCCGGGATAGGATAAAAGACTTCTTTTCTTCTGCTCCCGAAGTGAAGGACCATGGTGAAGCCTTCTGTTTCGAAAAGCCGGGAAATCACCAGAAGCCTTTCTTCCTCGGAGGCGTAAACTTCAAGGTTTTCTTTGCTGAACCATGCATCCGGGAGAAGCTCTTTTCGAACCCGAAGGAGGGTTCTGTAGAACTCGTGCAGGACCTTGTGCCAGCCGTTCTTTCGAAGACCGTGGTTGAGCTTGGCCTTGAGGAAAGTCCCTTCATCCTGGGGGTCCAAGGGCTCCCCCTCCCATCCAAAAGATGCGAACTCTTCCCGCCTTGCCTTTCGAACCGCCTCCACCAGGCCCGGGTCCGAGTGGCTGATGAAGTACGGGAAGGGTGCGGTCTCCCCGTATTCTTCGCCCATGAAGAGCAGGGGGATGTAGGGGGAGAGGATCACGCACCCGGCCGCCAGTTTCAGCGCTTCGAGGGAGACAAGCTCGCTCAGCCGCTCACCGCGCATCCTGTTCCCGACCTGGTCGTGATTCTGGGAGAAAACGATGAACCGGTGGCCGGGAACATCCCTGGAAGAATTCCCGTGCTTCCGCCCCCGGAAAAGAGAATATTGCCCGGAGTACACGTATCCCTCACGGAATGCCTTGGCCAGGTGCTCCATCCGGCCGAAGTCTACATAGGTACCGGACCGATCTCCGGTCAGCAAGGCGCGAAGGCCGTGATGGAAGTCATCGTTCCACTGGGCATCCAGCCCGTATCCGCCCAATTCCGGAGAACGGATCACCCTGGCATCGTTGAGGGCGCTCTCGGGCATGAGAAAGATCCTCCGGCCCAGGGCATCCGCCTCCTCCCGCACAGCCCCCGCAAGCTCCTGCAAGAATGGCGTTGCGGAAAAATCTAGGATGGCGTGGATCGCGTCGAGCCGCAAGGCATCCACGTGGCATTCCCTGACCCAGTAAAGGGCATTGTCTACGAAGAAACGGCGCACCTCGTCACTCTGAGGCCCGTCAAAATTGAACGAAGAACCCCACGGGGTCCTGTACCGTTCCGTGAAGTAGGGCCCGAAGTCCCAGAGGTAGTTCCCTTCGGGGCCGAGGTGATTGTAAACGACGTCCAGGACAACGGCGAGTCCCCGAAGGTGACAGGCGTTGACCAGGCGCTTCAGCCCGTCCGGCCCGCCGTAGGAGTTCTGGGCCGCGAAGGGATAGACGCCGTCATAGCCCCAGTTGCGCGCCCCGGGGAACTGGGCCACGGGCATGAGCTCAACGGCAGTGACACCCAATCCTTTCAGCTCATCCAGATGGGGGATGATCGTCTCGAAGTTTCCTTCCGGCGTGTAAGTCCCCACGTGCAGCTCGTAGATCAGGTAATCCTTCAGGGCAATACCCGTCCACCCGCCGTCCTCCCAGGGAAACCGGGAATCCATCACCTGAGAGGGTCCGTGAACGCCTTGGGGTTGATGCCTTGAGGCAGGGTCGGGTCTTTCCTTCTCGCCGTCCAGGCGGTACATGTAGAGGCAACCCGCCTCCACCCCGGTGAGGACAGCCTCGTGGTAGCCCCTTCCTTCGCTTTTAAGGGACTGCAACGCCTCCCGGGGTGACAGAATCCTTACCTCCACGTGCCGGGCAAGAGGAGCCCACACGCTGAAGCGACATGACCCCTCCTCCAGCAGGGTGGCGCCCAGGCTGATCTCCCGCCTCATCTCTCTTCCCTGCGCCGCTTGAAGAACACGGCTCCAAGAGGAGGGATGGTCAGGTTGAGGGAATAGGGTCGGTTGTGGTACGGGATCGGCATCGCCTCCACACCCCCCAGGTTGCCCTGCCCGCTTCCGCCGTAATCCTTCGCGTCGCTGTTGAGGATTTCCTCCCAGATTCCGGCCGCAGGGACACCGATGAGGTAGTTGTGCCTCGGCACAGGGGTGAAGTTACACCCCACGACGATCACGTCGTCCCCTGCCCTGCCCTTCCGCATCAGGCTCACCGTGCTCTGATCCGAATCGTTGCAGTCGATCCACTCAAACCCTGCGGGATCGAAGTCCAGTTGATGGAGGGCCGCCTCGTGCCTGTAGGCGCGGTTGAGATCTTCCACCCATCTTTGTAGCCCGGCGTGAAGGGGATAGTCGAGGAGATGCCAGTCAAGGCTCACCTCATGGTACCATTCGTTCCACTGGCCGAATTCTCCTCCCATGAACAGGAGCTTCTTCCCCGGTTGAGCGTACATGTATGCCAAGAGAAGCCGCAGGTTGGCGAATTTCTGCCAGTCGTCACCGGGCATTTTGCGCAGGAGCGACCCCTTGCCGAAAACGACTTCGTCGTGGGAAAGAGGAAGGACAAAGTTCTCGTGAAAAGCGTAGAGCATCCGGAATGTGAGGCGGTTGTGGTGAAACTTTCTGTGAATCGGGTCCTTGCTCATGTACTCCAGGGTGTCGTGCATCCAGCCCATGTCCCATTTCATCCCGAACCCCAGCCCTCCGACGTAGATGGGCCGGGAAACCATGGGCCATGAGGTGGATTCCTCCGCAACGGTCTGCACGTCGGGATGGGTTCTGTAGACCTCCTCGTTCAGCCGGCGCAGGAAGGCGATGGCCTCCAGGTTCTCCTTGCCCCCGTACCTGTTGGGAATCCACTCTCCTTCTTTCCTCCCGTAGTCCAGGTAGAGCATCGAAGCCACGGCATCCACGCGAAGGCCGTCTGCGTGGTACTTGTCCAGCCAGAACAGGGCGCTGCTGATCAGGAAGCTCCGCACCTCGTTCCGGCCGTAGTTGAAAACGAAGCTCTTCCAGTCCGGGTGAATGCCCATCTTGGGGTCCGCGTGCTCAAAGAGATGGGTGCCGTCGAAGTAGCCGAGCCCGTACTCGTCGTCGGGGAAATGGGAAGGCACCCAGTCGAGAATGACGCTGATCCCTTGCTGGTGGAGGGAGTCGATGAGGAACATGAAATCCTGGGGAGACCCGTACCTGCTGCTGGGGCTGAAATACCCCAGGGTCTGATACCCCCAGGACCCGTAAAAAGGGTGCTCCATGACCGGCAGGAATTCCACGTGGGTGAACCCCATGCGCTTCACGTACTCGGCCAGCCTGAGGCCGAGTTCGCGGTAAGTGAGGGGCCGGTTGCCCTGGTCCGGAGATCGCATCCACGAGCCGAGGTGGACTTCGTAGACAGCCATGGGCCTGTCCAGGCCGTTCACGCCTCTCCGTCGCTCAACCCATTCCTGATCCCCCCATTCATACTCCAGGTCCCAGATGATCGAAGCGGTCTTCGGCGGCACTTCGCTGAAAACGGCGAAGGGATCTGCTTTGTCGGCGCGGTAACCGTGGAAACGGGAGCGGACATGGTACTTGTAGTTGGCCCCCTTGGTCACCCCCGGGATAAACCCTTCCCAGATCCCTGATTGACCTTTCGGGCTCAGGTAATGGCTCTTTTTCTCCCATCCGTTGAAATCGCCGATCACCGCCACATCTTCTGCGTCCGGTGCCCAGACGGCAAAGTAGGTGCCCTCTGCGTCATCCACCTTCATCGGATGGGCGCCGAGTTTTTCGTACAGCCGAAAGTGGCTCCCTTCGTTGAAAATGTAGAGATCGTCCCCTGTGAGGAGACTTACGTCGTAACGGATCGGCTCCGGCGGATTCGAGTTGACGGTTCCCTCGTTCATACCAAGCTCCTTCTTTCGACTCCTTTGCTCTCCCAGTGGGACGAGTTCAAACCTTCGCCGTGCCTCACGGACCCTCCTCCTCCCAAGGGATGGCAAGAAAACCAGGGGATGGACGGGCGGGTATGATCTCGATCCGGTTTACCTCGACATGCTCGGGCGGATCATGCGTTCGAAATGGGATCACCCATGGCTGCACCGCTTCCTCCTTCACTCCCGAGGGTAGCCCGCAGAATGCCGTGTCCTTCTCTCTGGAGCACGGCAGCGACCTTTTCCTGGAGTTCCCGGCCCGGCGTGAGGGCGATCATGTATCCTCCCATCCCGCCCCCGGTCAGCTTGGCGCCGAATGCCCCGTTCTCGAGAGCCAGGTCACACAGGGAAATGAGCTTTTCGTGGGAGAGCCCCATGGAGATGAGGATCTGGTGATTCATGCTCATGATCTTCCCCGCTTCCCTGAGATCGCCCTCTTCGATGGCCGCTTTCAGCCCTCGGGCCTGCTTCCTGATTTCTTCCAGCCGCTCCGAAAAAAGCCCGGCGTTTTCCTTCCGAAGTTTCTCCGTCACCCCCCTCAGCTTCGAGGTGTCTGCCGTGATGCCGCTGTTGCAGAGCACGATTTCCAAGGGTCTCCTGGGCTTCACCCTTTCAAAGGCTTTTTTCTCCCCCTTAACCTGGTAGAGCAGAAGGCCGCCGTAAGTCGAAGCCGTGTTATCCACCCCGCTCGGCAGACCGTGGTAGGCGAACTCCCCTTCCCATCCGACATGGTTGATCTCTTCGATCGTCAAACCCAGGTTGAATTCCTCGTTCAATGCTCGCGCCAGGGACACGCAACTCGCGGCGCTCGCGCCCACCCCGCTCGCTGCCAGAAGGTCTCCGCCCAGATTGATCCTGATGGGAGTTCTCTCTGCATCGACCTTCATCACCTTCAGGATCCGGTTGATCGACTCCTCCTGCTGGTGCTTCTTCTTCTCTTTGTACCCCGGCACCTCGGGCCGGTTATCCTCCAGCACCCACCCCGTTCCTTCGACCCGCTCCACCTCTGCAACGGTCTCGAAAGGCAGGGCTGAGACAAGGGCCGGTACTTCATACAGGACGAACTGGTCACCGATGAGAATCGTTTTACCGAATCCTGCGCCTTTGCCCATGGCCTCTCTCCTCCTTTGCCTTAACCCGTTCTGTTCGTCATGATCCCTGCCACTGGTCCAGGATTTCTTCCATCTCCCGGACAAGGTCCTCCTCCTTGCCGATCGCCACCGTGGTGGCGGCGGTCAGGCGGTGGCAGGCGTCGGAGAATCCTCCGAGCCGGCTGGTCGCTTCAGGCAGAAAAACGTTCAGGCCCATGGCCCTCTCCTCCCGGATCTCCCTTTCAAGGAGAGATGGAACCCTCATCGAGATCTTCACCTGGTTGAATTCGATCCGGCCGAACCCGGGTATTTCATTCGGAACGGTCTGAAACCCGGCGATGTATTTTCCCGGATCGATGAAATCCCTGCTCCTCACGGCCTCGCAGAAAAGGCCGATCATTTTAACGCCCATGGGCGAAAACCGCTCCTCCACGTGGAACCACTGGATGTGCCCTGTCCTTTGCAGTGCCCCCCCTTGAAGCCGGGCCATCTCCCGGTCAAAAGCCTTCTCCTTTGTGGCCTGAAGAGCGGCCACCATCCGGTCCGACTCCTTTGAAACCCCATCCAGGAGAACCCTCACCCCCATTTCCGGCCCTCCCTGGTAGTAGCCCGCCCCTCCCAGGACATCCAGGTAGACGCCCAGGTCATCGCACCGTACCTCTCCCCCGGGCGACTTCAAAAAGTAAAACTCCCCTTCCCCATGCTCCCGCACTTCCACCCGCCCCTGCCGGGCCGCTTCCAGGGCCGCTTCCCGGTTCTCGCTCACGAGCCTGCCCTTCACAAAGAACTTGTCTCCCACCGCACCGACGGCCGCGATGTGGGCGAGGTCCTGGTTGTCCGGGTTCAGGGTCTTGGCAAAAAGGAAGCAGGTCGTTGCCGCCGCGATGTCGCGGTCCCCTTTGAGGCCGAAAAGCTCGGGATCGAGGTTGTGGACCCTGGGGTCTGTGGCCGCTTCCGCGGCATGGTGATCCAGGATCAGGGTGAGGTTCCTCCCCTGGTTGAGGCGCGAAATCAGGGGAGCGATCCGGCCGGCGAAGTCGGCAAACACCAGGATCGCGCCCTTTTGTTCGAAAACCTTCCGAAGAACCTCGGGATAGGGTTTTTCCAGGCAGAAGCGGTGAACCCCGTACCCTTCCCGCTCCAATGCCCTCGTGAGGATGGCGCCGGAACTGAGCCCGTCCGCGTCGTTGTGATGGAATACCTGGACGCTCTTCCCGGGCCATTCAACCATCTCCTTAATCGCCTTTTTCATCGCTTCCTGAAGGCTCTTCACCATCTTCATCCCCCGAATCCCCGGAGAAGAAGCGGGTCGCTCGTGATGACGCCGTCAGCGTGCATCGCCAGCATCCTCTCGACGTCCTCCCGGGTATCCGCATTGTAAGGAAACACCGGGATACCGACTTCGTGCATCTCCCTCACATGGTCCTCTCTCAGTTCAAGATAGCTCGGATGCCATGAAAAAGCTTTCAGTTTCCTGCAGGCCGCCGCATGACCGTCTGCGTCCGGATACCTGGATAGGGCCGCCACGGAAGGGGCCCCTTCCATGGCCCGGATGTTTTCGAGAACCCTCCATTCGAAACTGGAGATCAGGACCGATTCGGTCATGTTTTCCCTACGTACCAGATGGACCAGCTGTGTTTCAATCGCATCCGGAGGGCTGTTAGGCTCGTAGGCGCTCCTCTTGATCTCGATATTGAGAGGGACCTTGCCCTTTGCCTGGTCCGGGACCTCCTCGATCGTGGGCAGCCGCTCACCGGCAAAGCGGGGGTCAAACCATCTCCCGGCATCCAGTTTCTTGAGCTCCGCCATCGTGTGGTTCCCTACCTCCCCATGTCCGTTCGTGGTTCGCTCCAGGTTCGCGTCGTGGATGACCACCAGCTTTCGGTCTTTGCTCAGCAGCACATCCAGCTCGATCATGTCCACCCCTGCGTCGATGGCCGCCTGAAAGGCGATCAGGGTGTTTTCCGGGTATTTCGCCCGGTAACCCCGGTGGGCGATGACGAGAGGCCGGGGAGACATCTTCAGGTCCGAAATCCTGGGGTGGGGGTCATTCATCAGGCGATTCGAGAACCCCTCTCCTTGTCAAAAAGGTGAACGTGTTTTGCTGACACCCGCACGGGCAGGATGGCGTTCTTCTGAACGGGGTGCGTGGCAGGAAGCCGAACCGTGAGGGATGCCGCTCCTTCACCGACGTGGCCGTGGGCAAGGGTGTCGGCGCCCAGGTTCTCCGTGTGGTCCACGATCAGGCCCATCAGCGCACTCGTCTCAGGGGCGGGTTCAAAGTGCTCGGGCCGTATCCCCAGGACGACTTCATGCCCGGCGCGGCCCGAAACGGGCCGGTCCAGGGAAAGCCCTTTCCCCACGTGGGGTATTTCAACCCCTCGGCCGTCCTCCGCCACCTTCGCCCGGATGAAGTTCATCGAGGGAGACCCGATAAAGCCTGCCACGAACATGTTCTCCGGCCGCTCGTAAACCTCCAGGGGCGTGGCGATCTGCGCGGCGTAGCCGTTGTCCATGACGATCAGCCGGTCCCCCAGGGTCATCGCCTCCACCTGGTCGTGGGTGACATAGATGCTCGTGATCTTGAGGTCTTCGTGCAGTTTTCTGATCTCCAGGCGCATCTGGACCCGCAGCTTGGCGTCCAGGTTGCTCAGGGGCTCGTCGAATAGGAACACCTTGGGCTCCCGCACGATGCACCGGCCCATGGCCACCCGCTGCCGCTGGCCCCCGGAGAGCTGGTGGGGCTTTCTCTGCAAGAAGGAGGTCAGCTCCAGGATCTTCGCCGCGTTGAGAACCCTCTTCTCTATCTCCTCTTTTGCCATGCCCCGGATTTTGAGGCCGTAGGCCATGTTCTTGTACACGGTCATGTGGGGGTAGAGGGCATAGTTCTGGAACACCATCGCGATATCCCGGTCCGCCGGCTCCAGCCGGTTGACGACCTTCCCGTCAATCGAGATCTCGCCGGTGGTGATCTCCTCAAGGCCGGCGATCAGCCTGAGAAGGGTCGATTTGCCGCAACCCGAAGGCCCGAGGATGACGATGAACTCTCCGTCCTGGATGTCACAGCTGATCCCGTGAATGACCTCGTTCTTCCCGAACCGCTTGACCACGTTCCTTATGCCCACATCAGCCATAGGGTCACCTATTTCTCCGTTTCCGTCATGCCCCGGACGAATTGCTTCTGCATGAATAGGACGACGACCACGGGCGGGATCATCGCGAGCATCGTGGAAGCCATGATGATCTGCCATTCCGCCTGCCCCTCCCCCACGTCGAGCATCCTTTTGATCCCGATGAGCACCGTGTAGTAACCCTCATCCGTGGTGATCAGCAAAGGCCACAAATACTGGTTCCAGCCGTAGATGAAGAGGATCACGAAAAGCGCCGCGATGGATGTGCGGGACATGGGGAGGAGGATGTCGAAAAAGAACCTCATCGGCCCGCCGCCGTCGATCCTCACCGCCTCGCAGAGCTCATCGGGCACGGTGAGGAAGAACTGGCGAAAGAGGAACGTGGCCGTCGCGGAGGCGATCAGGGGCAGGATCAGGCCCGGGTAAGAATTGAGCAGATGGAGGTCTGCCGCGACTTTGTAGGTGGGCAGGATCCGCACCTCCACGGGGAGCATCAGGGTGATGAAGATGAGCCAGAAGAAAACCATCCTGAACCGAAACCGGAAATAGACGATCGCAAAGGCCGCTATCAGGGAAATCGCGATTTTGCCGAAGGTGATTCCCACGGCCATGATGAAGCTGTTCAACATCATCGTGGCCACGGTGGTGCCCACATCCCGGGGCCCTATGGCGAGGGCCCGGGAGTAATTCTCGATAAAATAGCTTCCGGGGATCAGGGGAAACCCTGAAGCGATCTCCTGAAGGCTGTACGTGGAGGCCACGAAGGTCACGTAGATGGGAAAAGCGACCACGAGCACGCCCGCGATGAGGACGGCATGGCTGAGGAAAGTCAACCCTGGACGGTTCTCAATCACGGTTAATAGTGCACCTTTCTCTCGATGTACCGGAACTGGACGACGGTCAGGGAAATCACGATGATCATCAGGATCACCGACTGCGCCGCCGATCCTCCCAGGTCCAGGTGCAAAAACCCGTCGCGGTAAACCTTGTACACGAGGATGTTGGTCGCCTGGTTGGGCCCGCCCCCCGTGATGGCGTGAATCACGCCGAAGGTGTCGAAGAAAGCGTAGACGATATTGACCACGATCAGGAAAAAAGCCGTCGGCGAAAGCAGGGGAAAGACAATGGTCCAGAACCGCTTCCCGGGAGAGGCCCCGTCAATGGCCGCAGCCTCGATGAGCGACCGGGGGATCGCCTGAAGGCCTGCCAGGAAGAAGAGGAAATTGTAAGATATCTCTCTCCACGCCGCGGCAATGATGACAAGGATGAGGGCCTGCCTGCCGATGAGGGTATGGTTCCACTCGTATCCCAGGGATTTGAGAAACATGGGCACGACCCCCACCGTGGGGCTGAAAAGAAAAAACCACAAAACGCCTGACACCACGGGCGCCACGGCATAGGGCCAGATGATGAGCGTCTTGTAGGCGGTTCCGGCCCGGATGACCCGGTCCGCCATGACCGCCAGGAGAAGGGCCGTGGACATGGAAAGGGCCGCAACGGAGAAGCTGAAGATGACCGTCACCTTGATGGAGTGGAGATAGGCCGGGTCCGTGAAGATATCGATGAAATTGTTGAGGCCCACGAACCGCGTCGAGAGGCCGAAAGCGTCCTGCCGCAGCACGGACTGGTAGAGGGCCTGGGATGCGGGCCAGATGAAAAACACCAGGGTGATGATGATTTGGGGCGCGACCAGAAGGTAGGGAAGAAACCTGTTCTTGAAAACGACTCGCTTTTCCATGGAGACCAGAAGAAGATGCTTCCCGGGCCCCTTCGATGAGCTCAGGGCCCGGGTGCCATCTCGGGTTCGCTACTTGTTGTCTTCCTCAAACTTTCGCACCAGCTTGTTTCCCGCGGCGACGGCGTCATCCAGTCCCTGTTTGGCCGTCTTCTGGCCCGCGAAGATCGCCTCGAACTCCCCGTCATTGATGTCGCGGATCTGGGCGAAGTTGCCGAAGCGCAGGCCCTTTGAGTTTTCCGTCGGCTTGTTGAGGGTCATCTGCTTCAGGGCCGTCTCCATGTCCGGGTTTTTCTCATAGAAGCCCTGCTTCTTCGTCAGCTCGTAAGCAGCCAGGGTGATGGGCAGGTACCCTGTCCCCTGGTGCCACTCAGCCTGCACCTCGGGAGACGAGAGGTAGTTGAAGAACGCCGCCACACCCTTGTAATCATCCTTCTTGTGCCCCTCCATCACCCAGAGGCTCGCCCCGCCGATGATCGTGTTCTGGGGCGCCCCTTTTGCATCAGGCCAGTAGGGCAGCATGCTCGTCCCGAACTCGAACTTGCATGTCTTCTTGAACCCAGCGTAACCGGCCGATGACTCCGTGTACATTCCCACTTCCTCGCTGCTGAACTTGGCATTCCCCTTGTTGGTCCTGCCTCCGTAGACGAAGATCTTTTCCTTGTGCCAGTCGGCCAGTTGCTGCCAGTGTTTCACATGGAGCTTGCCGTTGTAAGCCAAAACCGCATCGAGCCCGCCGAATCCGTTCGCTTTTGAGCCGATCGGCACGTTGTGCCATGCGCTGAAGTTCTCGATGTGAATCCAGGAGGTCCATGCGCTCGAAAACCCGCCTTGATACCCGGCGGCGATGATTTTCTTCGCGTACTCTGCCACTTCAGGCCATGTCTTGGGCGGCTTGGCCGGGTCGAGCCCCGCCTTCTTGAAAGCATCCTTGTTGTAGTAGAGGACGGGTGTCGAGCTGTTGAAAGGCATGGAGATCATCTTCCCGTCAGCCGTCGTGTAATACCCGGTGACGGTGGGAAGATAGGCATTCGCATCAAAGGGTAGCCCCGAATCCTTCATCACCCGGTACACCGGCCGAACAGCGCCTTTCGCAGCCATCATGCTCGCCGTTCCCACCTCGAAAACCTGAAGAATATGAGGCGGGTTCTTTGCCCTGAAGGCTGCGATACCCGCGGTCATGGTGTCGGCATAACTCCCTTTATAGCTGGCGATAACCTCGTATTTGTCCTGGGATTGATTGAACCCCGCGGCGATCTTGCCCACCCTTTCACCCAGCTCTCCGCCATGGGCGTGCCAGAACTGGATCGTGATTTTTGCGGCAAACACGCTGGCAGGAAAAAGGATGAGAAGGGCCACCGCAACCGACGGTATCCATTTTTTTGCTTTCATCGAAGCCTCCTTTATTTTTTTGGTTTTCGGGGAAAAGAAGCTTGGTGAACTCATGGTCAAGCACACCCGGCCGGTTCAGAGAAAGGTTGGGAACGGGCTGAACGCTCGTCATCGGCTGACTGCCGGGATCATGAAGGCCTGCGGCAGTCCATCCGGCGACAAGATAGAGGAAATGGCTAACGGAGTCAAGATCTTTGCGAATTTCCTGTCTATCTTCTCCCCAGGCCGGAATTGGTCATGGTGACCCCTGAAATGACCAGGAGAGCGCCCAGGAGAAGGGAAAAAGTGATCGCCTCTCCAAGGATGAGGAAGGCGAGGAGCAAAGCGCTGATGGGGACAAAATTGATGAACTGGCCTGCTTTGGAAGGCCCGATCGCCTGAATCCCCTCATAGTACCAGACGAACCCCACCACGGTCGCGAAAACCCCCAGGTAGAAGATGCTCGCCCAATCCACAAGGGTGTAACCGGCCATATCCCGGATCATCCCCTCCATGCAGGCAGGAATGAACAGGCCGGCAGTGCCGATGGCAGAGGAGTAGGAAACGGAGGCGAGGGGAGAAAGACCCTTCACCAGGGTCTTGCCGAGGAGGGAGAAGGCGACCCAGCTGAACACGCAGCCGAGAATCAGAACTTCTCCAAAGCCCAGGCCCCCGCTGAAGAGCCCTCGGGGATCTCCTTTCGAGATCACGACGGCCGCTCCGAGAACGGAAAGAACGATGCCCGTGGACTTGATCCAGTTCAGCCGATCCTTGAACACCAGGGCTGCCGCCAAAGTGATGAACACAGGGTTCATCGCGATGATCAGGGAGGCGCGGCCTGCGGTCACGAGGGTGAGGCCTTTGAAGAACAGGGCGTTGTAAAGAAAGACGCCGGACATGCCGGCCAGGATCAGGGGCAGAACCTGGTTTCGCTGAAGGGCAGGGAGTCTGCCCTCGGCGCGCAAGGTGAGCAAAACGAGAAGAATAGACGCGATGGCAAACCTCAGGAAGGCCGCTGAAAAGGGTTCAACACTTCCTGCAATCGCTCTTCCCGCGATGAACGTTCCCCCCCAGAAAACGGCGGTGAGCACCAGTTTCACATAGATCAGCATATCTGAAGTAGATGAATGGTTTTCAGCAGCCTGCTACTCCTCTTGTACCATCTTGATAGCCCCTTTCGGGCAAACGAACGCGCAGATGCCGCACCCTTTGCAGAAGTCGTAATCGATCTGGATATGCCCGCTTTTCTCATCCCTCGTGATGCAGAGATCAGGGCAGAGGTAGCGGCACAGGTCACAGCTCCGGCAGAAGTTGTTCACCAGGCACCTGCTCGCCTCCCGGAGAGCGGCTTCCTCGTCCAGGCCTGACTTCGGTTCCTCGTCCGGAGGGTCGCTTCTTTTCTTTTCCTGCTGGCGCCGCATGATGCGCAATTCACATGGTTCAGCCATTCTACCTTCCCTCCTTTCACCACGGAGTCACAGAGAACACAGAGAAAAAATTTTTCACCGGGCAGGAGATACCGCCCGATGAAAATGTTCCTCTATTAAATTCATGAAGTATGTGCTGCGGCGGTATTCCAGCCAAGTTTTCCTAGCTTCTTGCACATCTGCCCGAAGGGCTGAGATCCCCTCCCTCTGATCGGCATCTCCCGATCTGAGCGAGAGAAATTCTCTGTGCCCTCTGTGCCTCTGTGGTGAGTCATCTGCTTTTCAAGAATTCATCCACGGCCTGGGCCGCCTTCTTGCCGCTCGCCATCGCTTCCACCACGGAGTCACAGAGAACACAGAGAAAAAATTTTTCACCGGGCGGGAGATACCGCCCGATGAAAATGTTCCTCTATTAAATTCATGAAGCATGTGCTGCGGCGGTATTCCAGCCAAGTTTTCCTACCTTCTTGCACATCTGCCCGAAGGGCTGAGATCCCCTCGCTCTGATCGGCATCTCCCGATCTGAGCGAGAGAAATTCTCTGTGCCCTCTGTGCCTCTGTGGTGAGTCATCTGCTTTTCAAGAACTCGTCCACAGCCTGGGCCGCCTTCTTGCCGCTCGCCATCGCTTCCACCACGGTTGTCGGGCCGCTCACGAAATCGCCGGCCACGAAAACACCCTCCTCGCTCGTCCTCAGGCTCTCCCGGTCCATTTCTCTCTGTCCCAGGAGACCGTAATCCGCTGATTGGCCCACGGCAGCGATGACGGAATCCGCATGGAGCACGAATTCTGAACCAGGGATCGTTACCGGCCTCCTCCTGCCGGAGGCATCGGCTTCCCGGAGTTCCGTCCTGACGCATTCCAGCCCCCTGACTTTGCCCCCTTCTCCGATCATCCGCACCGGGGCCGTGAGGAACTGGATCTTCACTCCCTCCTGGAGGGCTTCATCCACTTCCTCGACCGCTGCGGGCATTTGTTCCAGGGTTCTCCGGTACAGAAGAGCCACCTCTTTGGCGCCTGAACGAAGGGCTGCTCGGGCTGAATCCACTGCCGCGCTTCCACCCCCCACCACAATCGCTCGACGGCCTAAGGGGATTGTTCCGCCTTCATTGTACCCCTTGAGGAAAGCCAGGCAGTCCATCGACCCTTCGAAGGCATCTTCATCGCGGATCATCATCTTCAGGCTCCTCTGGGTGCCTGTGGCGACGATCACCGCATCAGTGCCGCCCTTCCGAAGGTCGGACCATGTGATGTCGCGGCCGAAAGTGATGCCCGTCCTGATGATGACCCCGAGCTTTCGGATGTAGTCGATGTCCCGCCTCAGAACCTCCCGGGGCAGCCTGAACCTCGGTATCGCC
>JAGUZM010000589.1 GCA_020060805.1 Deltaproteobacteria bacterium
AAGTGTTCACCGGTCCCTAGCGTCCGGAATCGATCATTGGCTGACAAATCTGTCTGGCCCTTTTGGCCTTTCATTATCGTAAGTGCTTTGAATCTAAAGTGCGTCGCTCTCATCCGAAGCTTAGCCTATGTTAAAGAATGTATGATTCATAATGCTAGATCAGTTCGCGCACGCGCAAGCTTCAGGAGGACCTTGGAACCGGATCCCCTGCGCCAGCAGGGGATCGGAGGGCATCCAGGGAAAAGGAACCCCATGAGGTTAAGGAGTCGTTATGAAAAGATTTGACTATTACCAGCCACAGAGCCTGAAGGAGGCGTACAGCTTGATGGAGAAGGCGGCAGGGAGCGCCAAGTACATCGCAGGAGGCACGGATATCCTTTGGCGCATCAGGCAGAAAGCGGTTGAGCCTGATGCATTGATTTCCCTAAGAGCCATAGAGGCCCTGAGGGGGATCTCTGTGAACGGGGGATTGTCCCTGGGCGGTATGACGCTCTTCAGGGAAGTGGAAAGGAATCCGGCGATTGCCGATAAGTATCAGGCCCTCACACAAGCGGCTTCTCTCCTGGCCAACCCCCAGATCCGAAACGTGGCAACGGTGGGCGGTAATCTCTGTAACGCTGCGCCCTCGGCGGACTCAGCGTTGCCCCTGTTGGTCATGGAGGCGGTCCTGGTTCTCGAAGGGCCGGGCGGGGCACGGGAGGTGCCGATTGAGCATTTCTTCAAAGGGCCTGGCCAGACGGCCATGGACAAAACAGAGGTGCTCACCCAGATCAAAATCCCCAAGGGGGAACCGCGAACGAGGTCGGCCTTTCTCAAGGTGGGGCGGCTGCGACAGGATATCGCCGTGGTCAATGCGGCTGCGCTCGTGGTGATGAAAGGCAACCTCTGCGCCAAGTGCCGCATTGCCCTTGGTGCGGTCGCGCCCGTTCCATTGCGGCTGAAATCCGTCGAAAGGCTCGTTGAAGGCCAAGAGATCGAGCCGGCTCTTCTGGAGCGGGCGGGTGAAATGGCGGAAAAAGAGGTCAGGCCCATCTCGGATGTGCGGTCCACGGCGGCGTACAGGAAGGCGATCACCAGGGTGCTGGCCATGGAGGCGATCAAGACAGCCGTGATGAGTGCGCACTAGCAGGCTGTTGAAAAACACCCATCTACTGCGTTGCCCTCATCCCTCGTCGTTGCGGCGTACTTATATGTACGCCTCGCTCCTCGGGATTTCGGGCGCCTTGTATTTGGGCGTTTTTGAGCAGCCTGCGAGCAGGGGCTTTTTCAGCGACCTGCTAGCCAGGGAGGGATGTGAGGTTTTCTCGGAACAAAGCCTGTCATAGATTTTATGTGACCATGGAGGAGGAGGGATGAAGAAGACGATAGCGTTCAATCTAAACGGAGACGACGTGTCTGCTGATGTGGAATCCCATAAAATGCTTTTGTCCGTGCTGAGGGATGCCTTTCAGCTGACCGGCACCAAGGAAGGATGCGGACACGGGGAGTGCGGCGCATGCACGGTTCTGGTGGACGGGTTCGCCGTCAATGCCTGCCTTTACCCCGCGTTCGAAGTGGCTGGGAAATCGGTCATCACCATTGAGGGCCTGGTGGCTGAGGGGAACATCCTCCATCCGATCCAGCAGGCGTTCATCAAGAAAGGAGCCATCCAGTGTGGGTTTTGCTCCCCAGGGATGATTGTATCCGCAAAAGCGCTCCTGGATGAAAACCCTAACCCAAGCGATGTTGAAATCAGGAGAGGGATTTCCGGCAACCTGTGCCGCTGCACCGGCTACGTCCAGATTATGGATGCCATCAAGGATTCTGCCAAGACTTTGAGAGGGGAGTAGAGAATCGTTAGTCGGCGGAACCGGAAAGAAGGCCGTAGAATCTGAAGTCCCAGTAAGGGGGAAAAAAGAACGATCAACGGGGGATCTCATGACAGAGCTCAGTTTTGTAGGCAAGGAAGTTCCCAGGCCGGACGCGGCGGACAAGGCAGCAGGAAAGGCCCTTTTTATTCATGACATCGTCAGGCCGGGAATGCTTTACGGGAAAATCAAATTCAGCCAATACGCACATGCCCGAATCAAGCGGATCGATACGTCGAGGGCGGAGAAACTGCCCGGGGTTCGCGCTGTGATCACCGGATACAACACGCCCGAGATACGGATAGGATTCATCAAAGACAACTTCGCTCTGAAAAAGGACAAAGTGAGACAGTTCCGTGACGAGGTGGCAGCCGTCGCCGCTATCGACCCGGATATTGCTGAGGAAGCCGTGGATCTGATCGACGTCGAGTATGAGGAGATCCCGGGCGTATTCAGCCCTGAGGATGCTCTCAGGGAAGGGGCCCCCATCGTCCACGAGGTGGACCTGAAGGGCAAGCCCAAAGCGGACAATATCGTCCCGGTTCCCTGGAAATTCGTGACCGGGGATGTTGAAAAAGCCAAGGAGGCCTCATCCTACGTGGTGGAGGATGACTATCAAACGCCTTACGTATCGCAGGTCTGCATGGGAACGGCGGGGTGTATCGCCGAATTCGATCTTCAGAACAACCTGATCATGCATGCAAAGACCCAGATTCCCTATCTCGCACAAAACGATTTCAACAGGGCTCTTGAGATCTTGGGGTTCAAAGGCAAGAACACGAGGGTCCTCGTTCCCTACCTGGGAGGGGGTTTTGGGTCAGGACTGGACACCCATGCCTATGAATACATCGCCATCTTGCTGGCCTGGAAGACGCGGAAACCGGTCAAGGTCCTCTTGAGCAGGGAAGAGGAGTTCCTTTCGCTCTCTCCAAGGCAGTGCTCGAAAATCCATATTCTCCAGGGGTGCGACAAGAACGGCCAGCTCACTTTCAGAGAGGTCCGGATGCTTCTGGACAACGGCGCCTACACCTCCTGGGGGGCTACCACCCCCAGCGTGATGGTGATGCCGATTTCATCCCTCTACAAGGTCCCCAATTTTCACTATGAGACCAAGATTGTCTACACGAACAACACCTATTGCCAGGCGATGAGGGGCTATGGAAACCCCCAGGCGACCTGGGCCATCGAGAACAGCATGGACCAGCTGGCCGAGGCGGCCGGCATCGATCCCTATGAGTTCAGAATCATCAACTGCAATGAGCCTGGAGAAGTGACTCCGATGGATTACAAGATTTCCACGTGCGGGCTCAAAGAATGCATGAACACCGTGGCAGAGAAAATCGGCTGGAAGGAAAAAAGGAGAAAGCAGAGAGGCAAGGCGCGGGGCGTGGGAATGGCTTCCTTGATCCATCCCGGGGGAGGATGTCGGGTTTACCGATCCGACGGCACGGGGATCGTGCTCAAGCTGGACGATTTCGGCAACGTTTCAATCGCTATCGGCGGCGTGGAAATGGGGCAAGGCTATTATGCGGCGATCGTCACAGCGACTGCAGAGGCCCTGGGGGTAACCCCGGACAAGGTCCAGGTTGTTTCAGGGGATACGGCCACCTGCCCATGGGACGTAGGGACGCACGCAAGCCGTGGCGCTTTTACGGCGTGCAACGCGGCCATCATGGCGGTGGACAAGGCGAGGGAGAAAATATTTGACGTGGCTTCTAGGCAATTCATGCCCCGCGTCTTTTCCACTCTGAAGGGGCGGAAGAAGAAGGATCCGAATTTCAGGATCCCCGAGCTGGATTGGGAGAGGGTTTGCGACCCGTCGGAGTTCGATCTCAAGGATAATGTTGTCTTCCTGAAAGAAGAGCCGGACAACCCCTTGCTTCGCATCAGCCTCGCGGAGTTGCTCAGAAGCGAGCACTTCAAGGACCAGGGGAACATGATCGTAACCGAGGCTTTCTATGATCCTCCAAATCAGATGCTGGATCCCAAAACCGGGAAGGGCAACCTCTCTTCAACCTATGCTTTTGGGACGCAAGGCGCAGAGGTGGAAGTGGATCTGGCGACGGGTCAGGTTAAGGTCCTGAACATTGTTGCTTCCCATGACGTTGGAAAGATCCTGAACAAACTGACCCTTTACGGACAGATGTACGGCAGTGTCGTGATCGGTTTGGGTTACGCCCTATCCGAAGAAATCAAACTGGACCAGGGCAAAAATCTGAACCCCAATTTCTTGGACTACAAGATATTTTCACCGGCGGATATGGATTTCCCGATTCACGTCGACTGCATCGAGACCGCCGATGAGTTAGGCCCTTTTGGAGCCAAAGGAATCGGTGAACCTGGCCTGGTGCCTACTGCCCCGGCGATCAGCAATGCGATTTACGATGCCATAGGCGTCAGGATCAAGAGTTTGCCGATCACCCCTGAAAAGATTCTCGCAGCCCTGGAGGAGAAAAAAGACAAGAACGTTTCAGAGAAACATTCATGAAAGAGTCTTCGATGGGGTTTTTTCCTAAGAAAAGCTCTTTGTTAGAAAAATCGAGCGGGAGGCGCACATAGGAATTGCGATCTAACCTGATCATACCGAGCATCATAGGGGCGTGGGTTTTTGCCTTTCCTCTCGTTTTTCCTGATTCTTATTGGATAACGGTATTCATATACACGGGAATCTATGGGCTCATTGTCATCGGGTATGATCTGCTTCTGGGATACTGTGGTCAGGTTTCTTTGGGGCACAACGGCCTTTTTGCCATCGGGGCCTATGCCACGGGCATCGTAACGGCTTGGTTCGGATGGCCCCCCATCATAGCCATGGTGGGAGGTGTTCTCATCACCTGCCTCATCGCCTTCATCGTGGGTATTCCCACCCTGAGACTGAGGGGTTATTATCTCGCCATTGCCACCATGGGGTTTGCTTTTATCGTCGAATCCGTTTTGCGCACAGAATACTTCGGAGGATCCTCGGGCATCACCAATATTCCTCCCTTCAGCTTCTTAGGATTTACCATCAACACGGACCGGAGCTACTATTATCTGGTTTGGGGTGTCGTTTTTCTTTCCGTCATCATATGCCTCCGGATCGGCGGGACAGGGCTAGGGAGGGCGATGAAGGCCGTCCACACGGACGAAGACGCTGCCGGCTGCATGGGGATCAACGTGGCGAGGATCAAAATCCAGGCGTTCCTTTTCAGCGCCGCCCTCGCGGCAATGGCCGGGAGCCTCTATGCCCACTATTCGACCGTGATTGCGCCCACGAGCTTCAGCATCATGATTTCGATTAAGCTTCTCCTGATGCTTTATCTGGGAGGGGCTGGGACGATTTATGGGGGACTCATAGGGGCTTTTATCCTTTTTGGATTGCCCGAGTTCCTGGGCCATCTGGAAAGGTTGGAGTTGGCCCTGGAAGGTTTGGTGTTCATCCTCATTCTTATTTTCCTGCCCGGCGGTATCGTGGGCGGGGTGAATCGATTCCTGAGGATGATACGGCTCCCGGCACGCGGCACGCCATGAGAAACTTGTGTGGGCGGATGAATGTGCCTGGGGTGAGATCTCCATCGTATTGTCATTCACGCTAATACCCAAGAAAGAGTTCGGTTGTTTGATGGATAAGGATCCCCTCATCCTGAAGGGAAAAGGCGTCTACAAGAGTTTCGGTGGCCTCCAGGCGCTGGCGGACGTTCAATTTGAGGTTCACGCAGGAGAAATCTTTGCCGTGATAGGGCCCAATGGGGCTGGCAAAACGACATTGTTTAATGTCATCTCTGGAGTGGATAGAGATTTCATCGGGGAAGTGGTGTTTGACACCCAACCCATCAGCCACCTGCCTTCTCACGTCATTTCCAGAAGAGGCATGGCCAGAACCTTTCAGAATGTGCGTTTGTTCAAGAACCTCTCCGTTCTTGAAAACGTGATGGTTGGATGCCATGGGTGGGCTTCGCCCGGTTACGTGAGGACGGTCTTCAGGTTGAAGAGGTCAAGAAAAGAGGAGCGAACCATCAAAGAGCATGCGGCAGGGATGCTGAAATTCGTGGGTCTGGAAGGGAGGGCCGAAGAGGACGTGGAATCCCTCCCTTTGGGAGAGCAGAAGCTCCTGGAAATGGCCAGGGCGCTGGCGGCGAAACCACGGCTCCTGCTTCTAGACGAACCCGGGGCCGGACTGAATGATGCAGAAATGGAAATGTTAAAGAGCATCATCTTCAAGATCAGAGATCAGAAGATCACCCAGTTGATTGTGGAGCATAACATGAAGCTCATCATGAGCGTCTCGGATGAGATCATGGTGCTCAATTTCGGGACCAAAATCGCTGAAGGGAAACCTTCAGATATCGTACGGGATGAAAAAGTGATCGAAGTTTATCTCGGCAAGGAGAAGGGATTTGCTTGAGCTAAGTCAGGCCACAACGGGCTACGGAAAGTTCCGTGTCCTGCAGGAGGTCTCGCTGGCGGTTAGTTCGGGGGAGGTCGTCTGCGTTGTCGGCGCGAATGGGGCAGGGAAAACCACGCTCATGCGAGCCATATCAGGGATTATCCCTCTCTGGAAGGGCAGTAAGAGGTTCAATGGAAAAGATGTCACCCGGTTGAGTCCCATGAGGCTGAATCGGGAGGGCATCATACAGATACCTGAAGGCCGGCTCATCATCAAGGACCTCAGCGTCGAGGATAACCTGCGGCTGGGCGCTTACACCCACTATTTCAAAACAACCAAAACGGAGTTGAAGGAATCTTTTGAGCGGGTGTTCGGGCTCTTTCCGGTCCTTGAAAGACGGCTGAAACAGAAGGGGGGCACCCTGTCGGGCGGAGAGCAGCAGATGTTGGCCATAGGAAGAGGGTTGATGGGATCGCCCAAAGTGCTCATGCTGGACGAGCCATCCTTGGGCCTCGCCCCGATGATGGTGGAGACCGTGTTCGGTATCATCGCGGAACTGCATCAACTGGGTTTGCCTGTCCTTTTAGTCGAACAAAACGTCCGCTCGGCCCTTCAGATATCGGATAGAGCCTATATTTTGGAGACGGGATCGATCGTAAAGGAAGGGGCGGCTTCAGAGCTTTTGCGCGATGAAATGGTGATCAGCGCCTACTTAGGGGCGTAATCCTGAAGGGTAAGGGAGGTGATAAAAATCGTAAAGGGGTATTGGGATCATTGGGACCGAAGCGTTTTTTGTTCAGCCTATCCAAAACTTGAGAGGAGGTTATCATGAAGAAGATATTTTCTTGGGCGGTTGTCGTCGCTTTTATGTGTGCCCTTTCGATGGGCGCATCAGCTCACGCAGCTTCGATCAAGCTGGGTGCGAGTTATGGCATGACAGGCCGGATTGGATGGATAGGCGTTGATTGCGTTGACGGTGCCAAGCTGGCGATCGACGCAGTCAACGACAAGGGCGGCATCAAGGGACAAAAAATCGAGCTTGAGGTGTACGATTCAAAGAACGAGCCCGATACGGCGAGGACCAACTTTGAGAAACTGATCAAGAAGGACAAGGTGGTGGCAATCCTCGGACCGGTCGTGACGACGGAGTCTCAGGCCGTAATCCCCATTGCGGAAAGAGACAAGATCCCTTTCATCGTTGTTTCAGGCGGTATCGAGATCAATGAAGTGATCCTCCCGGAATACAAGAAGCAGGGGAAGAAGAGTTACATGTGGGCTCTGAGCGTGGGAACACCCAGGCAAAATGAGGTAAAGGTTCTTTGGTTGAAAAAACACGGGTACAAAAAGATCGGAAATATTGAACCCTTGGATCAGATGGGTGAACTTTCAGGTATCGAATACGAGAAACTGGCAAAGCAGTACGGACTCCAAATCGTGGCCAAAGAAAAATTCGACAACAAGGGAACCGATTTCACGACCCAGATGTCCAAGATCAAGGCAGCTGGCGCCGACAGTATCGGCTCCATGTGCTCAGGAGCTCCATCGGTGACTCTCGTAAAGAACAGGGATCAGGTGGGGATGAAAGAAGTTCCCTTCATGCTTTCAGATGCCAACCTTTCAAAGAAGTTCGTCGAACTTCTCGGGGAAAACACCGCCAACGTGTATACCGTAGGCGCCAAGATTCAGTTTGCGGATTATCTGAAAGACACGGACCCGCAGAAGAAAGTGATTCGGGATTTTCAGGACCGATTCAAAGGCAAATACAACAAATCCCCCATGAGCTGGTTCTTTGCAGCCGTGGGCCATGACAGCGCCCTGATGTTCATCAAGGCCATTGAGGCTGTCGGGACCGATGGGGAGAAGATGCGTGACTGGCTGGAAAAGCAGAAGAATTTCCAGGGGGCACAAGCCTTCTACTCCTGGAGTGACCTTGACCACCGGGGGATCGGGGTCGATCAGTGTTCGGTCATGATGATTAAAGGAGACGATTGGATACCGGTCGAATAGGGAATGGGGGAGGGGGCTCAAGCCCCCCTCTCAAGGCCTTCACCCGCTGAAAAAGATCGAGGACTAAAGCGTTGAGTACGCTCTCCCTTTACTTTCAGTTCGTCATATCCGGCCTGACCATGGGGATTATTTATGCCATGGTGGGCATCGGCTTTTCGTTCATTTACCGGGTCACGACGGTGTTGAACTTCGCCCAGGGCGAGTTCCTCATGCTCGGAGGCATGGTGGCTATCACAGCGTGTTCATACCTTGGCTTACCCGTCACCTTTGCCCTGGTCCTGGGTATCCTTGCGGTGACCATGACGGGCATGCTGTTTCATTTGGGTGCCATCAGGGTTCTGGGAAAAGCTGAGCCCGTGCGAATGATACTCATCACGATCGCGGGTTCCATGTTTCTCCAAGGGGTCGCATTCCTCATCTGGGGAACGGATGACTACAGTCTGCCTCCGTTTGTAAAAGCCGGAACGATCAACCTTCTCGGTGCCTCCATCAACTCCCAGGTCTTTCCTGTAATCATAGCCGCCTTTATCATCACCTTAGCCTTGAAACTCTTCTTCGACAGGACCATTTGGGGTAAGGCGACAGCCGCTTGCGCGGAAAGCCGAGAAGCTGCTTTGCTGCTGGGAATCAACGTGGACCGGATGGGGATGCTCAGTTTTGCCATGTCTGCCGGCATCGGTGCCCTGGGGGGAATTCTCCTTACCCCTATCACGCTCATGCAATACCAAAAAGGCATCCCCTTGGCCATCAAAGGGATCGCCGGAGCTGTGGTGGGGGGGCTGGGCAACATCTGGGGCGCCTTGCTGGGCGGGCTGATCATGGGACTCGCGGAGTCTCTCAGCGCCGGGTTCTTGCCGTCCTATTTCACTGAGATCGTTGTTTTTGTCATCCTCATGCTCGTATTGTTTCTAAGGCCGGAAGGTTTGCTGGGGAAGAAGTCCTAGTCTCTGGCTGCAGACGGTTAAGGCAGGCCCTCCCTCAGCGTGCTTCACCGGCCGGACATGGCCCAAAGGGGATGGGTACCTAAAACGGTTTTGACTTCGCTTTCAGGTCACAGGGACCCTTTTGCGTCTGTTTCCTCCGGCTCCCTGCTGAATCCTGTCCCTCCTACGCTTCGGGGAGGGATTTGCTTTCCCATGGATTCATCATCTCATGGGAGGCCCGCGGGGGCATCCTCGCTTCTCCTGTTGACATATGCCCAGGGATCCACGGCGAGTGGCTCTGCTAGGAAGGCGTGCCTGTCTTAGGCAGCTGGCCGGGAAAGCAGCGGCCTAGACTGCGTTCAGGAGGGTATCAATGCTTGCGGATATGAGGAGCGTTGTGGAGCAGTTCAAAAGATTGGATCGGGTCTTGAGCATAAAAAGGGAAGTCGATCCGGTCGATGAAATTCCTTCCCTGATGAGGGAAGCTGAGAAAAGAGCGAAAATTATCTTGTTTGAAAAAGTGAAGGGATCTGCCTTTCCTTTAATCAATAACCTGCTTGGCTCCATGGATCTGTTGGCTGAGGTTTTTCAGACGAAGCGGGAAGGCGTTGTTCGTGAATGGGTAGCTCGTGTCCGGGAGCCTGTCGAACCGAGGATTACCGATTGGGGACCGGTTAAAGAAGTCCTCCGGAGGGGAGAGGACGTGGACCTGAGAGATCTTCCTGTCGTCACCCATGCTTTGAAAGATGCAGGACCGTACATAACGGCTGGCATTGTCATCGCTAAGGATCCTGACACCGGGATCCGGAATGTGTCGGTCCATAGAATGCAGTTGAAGGGAAAAAACAATCTAGGTATTCGGATCGTACCAAACCAACACCTAGGTAGGATACAAGATAAGTATGAAAAGAGTGGAAAGGACATGGAAGTGGCTGTTGCCATTGGCAACCATCCATTTGAGACGCTGGCCGCAGCCACCTCTTTATCTTTCGGCATAGACGAATTTACGATTTCTGGAGCGTTGCGAAGGGAGCCGGTAGATCTCGTGAAATGCGACACCGTCGATCTTGAGGTTCCTGTGACTGCCGAGATCGTTTTGGAGGGAAAAGTCCTAGCCGGAGTGAGAGAGAAAGAAGGGCCCTTCGGTGATTTTATGCAATTCTACGTTCCCCCGATGGACAATCACGTGTTGCGGGTCACTGCGATGACTCACAGGCATGATGCGATTTACCAGACCATCCAGAGCGGTTCGGTGGAGGATATCCACTGCTTGGCGCTCTCACGGGAAGCGAAGATCTACGAGGCTGTTAGAAATACGGGCGAAATACAAGCCCTACACATGGCTCCGACGCTCTTTAACTGCGCTATAGCGATCAGGAAGCGATTTGAGGGAGAACCGAGGGATGTGGCCACTGAAGCGTTCAGGGCTTACTCTTGGCTGAAGCACTGCGTTGTGGTGGACCACGACGTCGATGTCTTTGATCCTAAGGATGTGCTGTGGGCGTTGGCGACGAGAGCCAAGTTCCATCCCGGACTTCTTCTGATCAAGGACACAACCGGTTTTCCGCGAGATCCTTTTCACTTGCACGCTTCAAAGCTGGCGATTGACGCTACCGCCCCTATGAACCAATGGGGGGAGTTCGAAAGGAAAACCGTGCGCAACGCTGGGGTTATGCGTTTGGAGGATTATCTGTAATCCCTCAGGGGTTGGAAGGCTATGAAGATCAAAATAGGGGACAGGGGTTGGGAGCGGGTCATCCTGTTTGACCCGCCGTCGAGGACGGTGCTCCTTCGCGACGGGTCTGTTTGGCACATCGCCTCGGAAAAGAGCGAAATTCTGGAGCTGGACCTCTTCATGACCTCCATCATCGAGAAACATGCCCCTTGGGAAATTCAAGAGAAAAAACAGCTGTTGTTGACCGGCGGGAACAAGACCTTACAGGAGTATAAGCTGAAGATTGAAGAGGGGGATGAGTCGCGCTACGAGATGTTTTATTTTCACAAGTTCCTGCCCGACGAAGGTCAGGGCCTGAGCTTTCCGGATCGATGGAAGGCAGGGGTTTGCGTCGAGGTCAAGTCGGCGGCTCTCCGGTATTTCCTGGCAGATACGTTGTTCTTTGATTTCTTTATCAGCCATTCATCCAAGGAGACCATTCGCGAAGTGCATGAAAACATGAAACGAATGAAAAAGAAATGGACCGAGAAGAAAAAGAAGGAGGAATAGCAAGCGGTGAGCAAGGCTCAGATGGGGGTGTCGAATCATGGGCAAGCATGAGAAAAAGCTGACCCAAGCGGAATGTGAGGCGCTCCTGAACGATCATGTGATCGGGACCCTGTCCTTGACGGACGGGGAACGCCCCTATGCGATTCAGCTGGAATACCTGTACCACCAGGGGGCGCTTTACATGGGAACCTACCTCACAGGTCGAAAGATCGATTACATGAAACAGAACGACAGGGCGGTGTTCACGGTTTTTGACGATCGACACGGCCACCCCGAAATGATCAAAAAGAACATCCCCTGCCGATCGGTCATGGTGGAAGGCCGTATCGGAACCATCCACAAGAAGGAATTTACCAACCGCAAAGGGAAGACGAAAACCTACCGCCTGCTCCGATTCGAGATCGAAGACATGGGAAGCTGGCAGTGTTCGAGGGATGTGTGCACGCTCGTGGTGGGCATGGATCCCAAGAAGACCCTGATGGAGTGGGTTGAAGAAGCGAAGCAGGCAGGGAACCCAACCTGAAAGACAAAGAGCGGCTCAGGGCGATTAAAGAGCATCCGCGAAGAGTCAAAGGGCACGTAGCCTCATAAACGGTAAGCAGTGTCTCATATAAAAAGGGGCTTTGAATGGAAATGGGTCTAGAGGAAGCCCCATTCAGGGTTTCGAACCCGCCTTGTTTTCGAGGATCTCCCGAACTTCTTCCTCAAATCGCTGAAAGAACTTGTCCTTCTTTTTCCAATCCGAACCGAAGCGGCTGTCAAAAAAGCCGCCCAAACGATCAAAGACCCTCTTCCAGATGGGCTGGCCTCCGCCCAAGAGCACGTCTTCGAGGAATGAGGCCAGGTCGGGCAAGCTTTCTTTGGGGAGGAAGGAGACGGCCCCCAATTTGATGGATCTCTTGAGGGACTCGGGAGACAAGGCGTGGGCCGTGAGCATGACGGCGGGAAACCCCCTGGCCACGGAGCGTTTCAGGAGCTCGAAGCCGTTCACGCCCATAATATCCAGGATCACCACGTCGTAGGTGTAGCTCATGAGGTACTCAAGGGCCGTCTCGTAATTTCCTGCTCTATGGACCTGAGCATCATTCAACTGTTCTGCAATGAGCTCCAGGACATCGGGTTCATCGTCAACAACCAGAACAACTTTGCCTTTCAACGGGCTTTCTTTGGCCATTCAGAAAGTTTAATCCTCCTCCTAGAAAAGCGTGCCTATAACCAGGTATAACAAAAACTGCTTCGGATGTCAAAATAGGGCACGGAGAGAGCAAGAAATTTGAGATGGAAATTTCGGATCGGTTTTTCTAATTGACATAATCGAACGCTCGTTCTATTGTTGGGCCGGGTCGCTGAACCTCTTCCCGGGGGCAGGGCAAAAGGCCCCAGGGAAGTTCATGCACCGAGAGAAAAGAGGGTTTTCATGAATCGCCGAGATCCCGCAGGGAACGAGACCCAGGAAGAGGGAAAAAGCGGTGCACCTCATGAGGAAAAGCAGCGGATGATCGCGGAGGCTGTGGCTTCCCTCTTCGAAGAAAAGGGTTTTCACGGCACCTCCATGAGGGAGATCGCGAAAGCCGTGGGTATGTCCATGGGCAACCTCTACCACTACATCAGCTCCAAGGATGATGTCCTGTACCTGGTTTACCGGGCGCTTTACAGGAAATGGGAGGAGAGCTCCGGCCTCCCGGGGACGGAAGAGATCCAGGATCCGGCTGAGAGGCTGAGAGCCTTGATGACGAACATGCTCAGGGTCACGTATCAAAATATGGAACTGACTCAAATGACCTTGAGAGAATCCAAGTTTCTTCAGAAACCGGCCCTGAAAAAAGTCCTGTCCACGGAAAGCGAATACATCGAGCGCTTCGTGAAAACCATCGAAGAAGGAACAAGGAAAGGAATATTCAAGCCATTCAATGCCAAGATCATGGGGAATTTCATTGCCTACAATATGTTCTTCTATCCTCTTCGAAGTTGGTACTTCCGCAAGACGGTCTCATTTGAGGAGGTGGAAAAGCAGATCATTGACTTTACGATGAATGCTCTATTGGTGCACCCGGAGGGGAACAAAAAAGGGAGGCCCAAAAGGGGAAAAAGGGCTGCCGGGAAGCGGCCGAAGGGTGAAAGACGCGGCTTATAGGAAGGCGGAGGTTTGAAATGTGTCATTTTTGTGTTCAACATGCCGACGGAGGCCGATGGTACGAGATGGCAAGGCATTACGCGGCCAAGATGTACAGCTACCAGAAGGAAGAGGCGAAAAAGAAGCGGGCGGCTTTCATAGAGCAAAAGAAAGCCGAAGTTGAGAAGATGAGGGATGAGGGCCTCTTGGTCGAAGACGGTGAGGGATGGTATTTGGATAAGGAAGGTGAATTCCACGTCCTGCCGGGGGCAGCCATCGATCTGGACATTATGATCTCTGATCTGACGGATGAAGTCATTCAGGCCAGGAGCCTTGGTCTCGATTCTCTTCCGATGGTCAGAAAGAAGGCAAAAAGCTTCATGGACAAATACCACACCATGCAGGTGATCACCTACGAGGATGCCCGGCATCTTTTGGAGCTCACCTGGCCGATTGGGTTGATGGAGTGTATCTGTCGTCGCGAGCGAAGGGGCATGTACAACGACCCTGCCGCTCGCACGTGTTTTTCCCTCGGGGTGGGACTGTACAAATATGAGCGCTGGCCAGAGACGTTCCGGGGGATGACTTTTCTCTCTGTCAAGGAGGCAAAAGAGCGACTGGAATATCTGCACAAAAAAGGATGCGTCCACGCTCTGACAACCTTTTATACCCCTTACATCGGAGGGTTGTGCAGCTGTGAATATCCGACCTGCCTCGGCATCAGGGGGCGGGTGGATTATGATCTGGACGGGATATTCTACAAGGGCCATATGGTCGCGGTTCCGGTCATGGAGGGGTGCACGGGGTGCGGGGAATGCGTCCAATTTTGCCAGTTTGGTGCCATGAGCATCAGCCGGAGCCGGAACAAGCTGACCATCAACATGCAGAAATGTTTCGGCTGCGGCCAATGTGTGGATCATTGTCCCAACTCAGCCATCAGGCTTCAGGAGAGAGCCAAAACCCCGGGTCTCAAAGACAGCTGGTAGTCTTTTTCGCAAAGCCCATGTCCCCAGCGGAGAAACCTCTATGATAATGGACATCCTCATCAACAGCGAAAAGTGCAAAGTTCCGATCCTTTGCCGAAAGTGCGTCCAGGTCTGCCCCCAATGCGTGTTCAGGCTCCATCCCACCCATATCAGAAAATATGAGGAGATTCCTCCCGAACACTGGGAACTCTCTGTTTCATTCGCCGACCTTTGTGCGGGGTGTATGGAATGTGTCAAGGTCTGCCCTGAGCACGCCATCAAGGTGAAACCTGCAAAGGAACGATCCAAAGAGGTGGCTTGAAGATGAGCAAGAAGATGTCTTATGGCCTGAGCGACGAGTGGATGAAGGCGCTGCAAGAGGCATTCCCGATGGGCCCCTTGATCGATCGTTTCAAAGAGATCCCTGAGGGGTCGGGCCAGGAACGGAGAGAGGCTCACGCCCTGGCCGTCTTTGGCTCCTTCGGCCGGGAACTGGCCGGGAGAATTTTCGAGGGAGAGGCCAAATACCGGGATCGGACCGCAGAGGTCGCTTACATGATCGCGGAGAAGACGGGGCATCCCTTTCCTGCTTACCAGCAGCGTCCTCTGGAGATCGGCCTTTTGGCTGTGATGAATGAGAACAAATGGACCTATGATGAGATCTCCTCCAAGCGGCTGGCTTACATCGTGACCCGCTGTGTCATGAATCAGGCCTTGGAGAAGTCCATGGGAAGGGCGGCGGCAGAGGAAGTGCCCTGCCGCCACTTTTGCCTGGGGTTCTACGGCGAAATCTGCAGGCGGAGCGGCGTTTCCGATTCGGTGACCATTCGCATGCCGTCCAGGATTTCCGATAAGGGCGGCTACTGTGCCTTTGAAGCCGTTTACCGGCCTGCCGGCGGCTGAAGACTTGGCCGGGTAATATCCGTCAACCCATCTGCACGAAGGGCATTCGACCGAAATGGAAAATCCCCATGAGATCATTCCGCCGCTGAGGGAAGAGCAGCTGATGATGCTCAAAAGCGTGGCGAGGATCGTGGATGAAGTGGTTGTTCCGAGGGCTGCCGAGATTGACCGCAGGGCCGAGTTTCCATGGGACATCCAGAAGGTCTTTGCGGAGCTGGGGCTTTTCGGCCTTCCCATCAGCGAAGAATATGGCGGCCTCGGTGAAAGCCTCTTGATGCTGACCTTGGTGATGGAGGAGATCACGCGGGGGTGTTTCACCTCCGCGATGGTCGTGGGCACCCCGGCCATCTGCGTCTACCCGATGGACCTTCTGGCCTCCCCGGAGCAGAAAAAACGATACTTCCCCAGGATCGCCGCGGGCGAGATGACGCCGTGTGTGGCCTACTCCGAACCAGAGGCCGGTAGCGATCTGGCTTCTCTGCGCACCCTGGCTATCCGCAAGAAAGACCACTATGTGCTCAACGGCCAGAAGCGCTGGATCACCCACGCCCCAGTGGCGGATCTGATCGTGCTCTTCGCGAGAACGGATCCCAAATCGCTGGACCACCGGGGCATCAGCACTTTTGTCGTAGAGAAAAAAACGGAAGGTATCTCCATCGGCCGGCTGGAAGATAAGATGGGTGCTCGTGGCTCCGTGATGTCGGATCTGGTTTTTGAGGATGTGAAAGTCCCCCTGGACGCCCTGATGGGCGAGGAGGGAAAGGGCTTTGTCGCGGCCATGAACAGTTTGGAAAAGGAAAGGGTCCTGGCCGGGGCCCTGGCCGTGGGCTGTTCCAGGGGCGCCATCGATTATGCCGTGGGGTATGCCAAGGAGCGCAGGCAGTTCGGCCGGCCGATTGGGGCATTCCAGGGGCTTC
>JAGUZM010000332.1 GCA_020060805.1 Deltaproteobacteria bacterium
CCTCAGCTCGTTCCCTCACCCTTTCTCATTTCCAGCCAATCGCGCACTGCAAGGCCCGTTCCCATCGGCCACGGGCGCAGCTTCTCAGGCGGTATCAACCTCGTGTCGGCCAGTTCCTCTCCCAGCACGATCTCCCCTTCCGCCCGGACATGAAAAGCGAGGATCAACTGGTTCATCTCAAAGTACGGGTAATACCCCACAAAGCGCGTCACCTCTCCTTCCAGGCCCAGTTCCTCCTTCACCTCCCTCAAGACGGAGGCTTCCGGAGTCTCCCCTCTTTCGAGGAATCCCGTGACCAGGCCGAACATCTTATCAGGCCAGGCCTTGTTGCGCGCCAGCACGATCTTTCCGTCCCTTTCCACGATGGCCGCCACCACAGGGGCCGGGTTATCCCATAAGACAAAGTCGCACGACGCCGAACTGCAGCCCAGCCGTTCCTTGTTCTCGATCTCCCTCTTTTTCAGCGGAGACCCGCATTTCATGCAGAAATTCATACCCCTCCCGTGGTCATGGCTGACATCTTGAACAAGGGCACCTGAGATAACCATTCCTCCGGCCGCGCTAAACCGGCTGTTTGAGTGATATATCGACGAGTTTCACAGGATCGCGGAAGGTTTTCCAGCCATGGCGCACGCCTGACCGGATAAAATAGGCCTCTTTGGGGTGGAGCACCCTCCGCTCCTCACCTATGACCATCTCGATTTGACCCTCGAGGACGATCCCGCACTGATCAAAAGCATGGCTGTGGCCGGTATCTTCCTTGCCCGGGCCTATTTCCATGCACGCCATGATCAGGTTGGAACCGATTTCCGCCTTGCTCATGATGCCGGGTCTGAACTCCTCAAGATCCAGCTTCTCCAGATTCCAAAAAACCACCGCCTACTCCTTTCCCCTCCATGCTCAAGACTTGTTCTCCCCGCTCCTAGAAAACCCTCAGACCCTCCTGCCCTCTCCCCCAAGATCGGCGGAGAGGGTTGGACGGATCACGGTGTGGCCAGGAGAATGATGGAAATGATGGCCAGAATGATCCCGAACCCCTGTTTCAAACTCACCGGCTCATTCAGGAACAGAGCTGCCAGTCCTATGGTGATGATGGGATAGAGGGCCGTCATGGTCACAATCACCGTGACTTTGCCCCTCGTTACAGCCAGGAGATAGAAAAGGCCACCCAGAAGCCCCGCGATTCCTGTGAGGCACCCATAAAGAATCCCTTTAGGATGCGTCTCCGGCCTCAGCCCTACAAAATAAAGGCACACGAGTCCGATGCACAGGGCACCCAGAACTTCGTAGATGATAATGCTCGGTGCCGCCATGTGCCTGGTGGCAAGTTTGGGCAAGAAGCCCCATATCCCCCAGACCACCAAAGCCAAGCTGGACCACCACACCCAGGAATTCATCGCTTCCCTCCGAACAGAAACTTCTCAATCCCCGCCATGATTCGACCAAGCGCCTCGATAGAGGCCATCACATCCTCTCCGATGTCCATGCTGTGGTCCGCTCCCTCTATGACAATCCACTCCCCTCCGGTTGCATCCCGCACCGCAGCGACCTTCGCCGGGTCATAGTGCGGATCCCGCGTACCGATCACAAGGAGGGCTTGGTGCTTGGTCTCCATGATCTGAGCCATGAGCTGATCGTTTCGCAGCAAGGGCGTGAGCCATACACATCGGGGTTCTTTGAGCTTAGGGTATGTGGTGATCAAATGTCCCAAGGCAAGGGTGCCCAGGGACTTCCCGATAAGGGTCACGCCATTGTACTCCCCCTGATTCAAGCCGGCGCTGCAAGCGGCCGTGGCATCCGCGGCCAGCCAGCGGATTCTTTCCCCCGGCGGGAGGGATTGAAAATCCTCCTCCTTGTCATAGGCGTATTCCACCCGCAATAGATCTGCTCCGCGAGAGAGGAGCAAACGGCCGGGGTAGTGCAGCAGGGGCATGTGGGAGGTATACCCCAGGCCGGGGAAAAGGATTCCCAGGTGCCTGGCCTCTTCCTGCTGCCGGAAAAAGGTGTTCGGGACAGGCTTATCCCTGTAACCGGCGATATCGAGTTCATCAAAGGAATGCATCATCTCCTCCGACCCGAGTTCCTCATCATTTTTCGGCCCTGCCCTGCCAGGGCACGCCGTCTTCGAGGAGCGATACGAGATCTCGCCACACGTAGCGGATGGAAGCGATTTCGATTCCTGCGGCCGTTTGTTTGAGACAATGCTCCACGACCTCACCGCCCAGGGCTTCATAAAAACCTCTTGCCCCCTCGTTCGCTTCAAAAACCCAGAGATGCATCGGCCATCCGGGCTCCTGGGACCTCACCCACTCTGCAGCTCTGAAAAAAAGGTGGCGGCCCAACCCATACCCTTTCAGCCGCGGAAAGACATGAAGGTTGTCGAGGCAAGCCCCCCACTGCTGTTCTTCGTCGAGCAACACGCAGACAAAGGCCGCAAGATTTCCTTCCCTCTCGGCCACGAGCACGTGCCTGCGATCCGCACCGGCAGATGCCAATCGCGCCTGCCAGTGTTTTGCCCGCTCCCCGGCAATTGGCCCGTCCAGGTAAGCATCGGGCAGGATGCCGCGATACGCGTCACGCCAGCTGAGGGTGTGCAACGAAGCGATGCTCTGGCTGTCGGCAAGTGTGGCAGGCCTGAAAACAAAACCCTTTTTCTGCATTCTTGCATCCGCCGATGAACGCTCCAGCCTTGCCCGGCACCTTCCGGCGGCCGCTGCCGCAGGTCTGCGGAGCGCGAAACGGATGAGTCTCAGAGCTGCGATCCCTTCACTTGAAAGGGTTGTACCCGGGCTTTTTGTACAACTTGTCTTCCTGGTTCAAGATGTCCGGCCTGTAGACCTTTTCTGCCCATTCCTCGCGCTCAACCTCCTCAAACGCCACGGAAACCACCTTCTCCTCGCAATGGACGATTTCAACGACATCTTTGGTGATTTCTTCGGCAAGGCGTCTCTTCTGCTCATCTGTTCTTCCCGGCCAAAGCTTCACGATCACGTGTGGCATCTCTCGCCCTCCTTCCAGTTGATGATCACGGCTTAGCTGATGGGTTTGGGTTATATCCAAACATCGCCTGCTGCGGTCAGAGCGCCGCCGGCATTCCCCGTATTGACCGTACCGGCCGGCTCAACGAGCAGGATCTTGCACTCTTTCTCGGCCCTCGGTTTGTGGTCCACGCCTTTGGGTACCACGAACATTTCCCCCGCTTCCAGGGTCACCTCTCCATCACGGAACTCGATCCGCATTTTACCCTCCAGGGCGATGAACACCTCATCCGTGTCGTCATGACAGTGCCAGACAAACTCGCCCTGCAATTTCACGAGCTTGAAATGATAGTCGTTCATCTGAGCGATGATTTTGGGCGACCAATGATCGGAGAATTTGGCCAGCTTTTCCTTCAAATTGATCGGCTTGCGCTCCATGTCCTTCTTTAAACCCCACTACTTGCAACCGCCTCGGTCGTGGCCCCTGTTTGAGGGTTTTGATCGAGCTGTCGTCACAGACCTGACTTGCCTCTGATTTTCTGGTACCCCGCCGCTACCACACGGCAAAAGGCATGCGCAGCGAGTAGCAGGAACAGGCCTCCCGGATAAAAAACATACCAACCCATGAGGAACTCCCGCTTCACCATGACTGTTGCGCTCCAAATATCCAGCACCAACAGCCCGAGCAAACCGAAACCGAGGATCCAGGGTATGGC
>JAGUZM010000002.1 GCA_020060805.1 Deltaproteobacteria bacterium
GAAGCCAAAGGTGCCGGTGATCTTACGGACCCGGTCAGGACGAACGATGATTTTCTCCATCATGGGCTGCGACCTCCTTGGTGGCGCAGCCTAGACCGGAAAAGGGGCGGCAATCTATCGAGTCCTTTTTTGCAAGAAATGGGTAGCCATTTGGAATCAGGAAATATTTGCTGGATATCGCGTCCATCTTTGCAAGCCCCTCTTTGGCGGGAATCAGATGGTAAATGCCTGGAGCTAAAGGATAAAGAAGGCCTGACTCGTCCATCTTTGCAAGATTTTCCCGGCGTCTCTGGTCCCGGCCTCTCTGCAGGAGCCGATTACGCTGTACGTACTCAGGATGATTTGATCGGTACCTCCGAGAGTAGTCCCGGTTCTGCTCCCTCCAGCACTGACGGCTTTCCAACTGGTCCAAGCGGTAGTCCCGGTCCTTCTCCATTTTCTCTCGCTGCCAGCGCCGCTTCCTCAGTCGCTGGCATTCTCTCCTGCTGCAATAGCGTTGACTCTTTACCCGGGGGTCGGGAAGAAAAAGTCTGCGGCACCTCGGGTTGGCACACCGGATCTTCGGGGTCATGGTCCTCTCTCCAGGGGAAAACCACGACCCTAATCCGACTCTCAACTTGGGGGAAGAACAAGAATCAGATCCAAAGAAGACCGATCTTCAACTCTGAAGGGAAGAAGAGGGAAGAATATCCAGGTGGGGATTTTCTGGCCGACCGACCATGGGTACTTTCTCGCCGGCCAAAACTGGGGACTTTTTCGCCGCCGTTAATACCCCCAAATGGGTGGACGATTTAGTGTCCCTTTCGGGGATGGTGGAAACCCCTCGCCTTCAGGCGAAGAAAAGTTATAAATTGTCGCCATGCGACTTTATAAGCTTTGCGCCCATACTAAAACAGATTTGAAGGTCCACCTGATCTGGATTCCCAAGTACCGGAAACGCGTACTGACGGGGCAGGTTGCCATCAGGACTCGTGATTTACTCCGTCAGATCGCATTGGAGCATGAGATCGACATCATCACTGGGAAGGTATCCAGTGACCACGTTCACATGTTCATCTCGTATCCCCCGACTCAGAATGTGATCAAGATCATGCAGTGGCTCAAGGGTATAAGCTCGAGGGTATTGCTCTCTGAATTCTCCCACCTTCGCAAGCAGTTCTGGGGTCGGCACTTGTGGGCTCGCGGTTATCTTGCCGTAAGCTCCGGAAATATCACAGACGAGATGATCCACCAGTACATTCAGGAACAAGAGGGCGAGCCAATGGCTGATGATAGTCGATTTCAAATCGACCCCTCTTGAACCCCTCGTCTTCTAGACGAGGGTCGTTCAGTCCGGAAGGAGTGGACGAAATGGGCCGGAATACGCAAACTTATTCTCCATTTTCAGAAGAGGACATTTCAATGGTAAAAAACGAATTAGTGGGCGTCTGGAAACTTGTTGCATCGGAATTTAGGCGCTCAGATGGGAGCACAGTATACCCTTATGGCAGCGGCGCCATCGGGATGCTTATCTATGACGAGAATGGGCATATGTCTGCCCAAATTATGAATCCAGACCGTCCACTTTTTGTTTCAGGCAACATGCGGAAGGGGACACCCGAGGAAATCAAAGCAGCTTTTGATGGGTACACTGCCTATTTTGGTAACTATAAGGTGGATCAGCAAGAGAGTACCGTTACTCATCGCATAAGCGGAAGCCACTTCCCTAACTGGGTAGGCCAAGACCAGAAAAGGATTTTCGAGATCTCCGGCAATCGCTTGACACTGAAAACCCCGCCCATACCGGCAGGTAACTCTATGGTCATTGGAATTTTTATTTGGGAGCGAGAAGTAAGTGGTGATGACCATCATAACGAATAGTGGGGGAACTCGATAAAGCTGTGGAAGGATCAATGACAGCATGCGAGCAACTCAGGGAAGGAATCCCAGAATACAACCACAGCTTAATAACAGAAAGATTACCCCTGCCACAATTCAGCATTTTAGCAGGACAGTTATCATATGGAAATCATGAGCAGTGGGCGGCCAGACATTAAGGAAGATTTCTCGCCGGCCACAGGACTTCATCCCTTCTTATATCCACGACGCCTTTGCGGTTGATTCTGACCTCAGGGAGGAAGTCGTTGGGGAGGAAGATGAAGGAATAGAGTGGATCGTGAAAAGGATAGCCCCTGGCTGTGAGGAATTCCTTTAGGGTCGTGTCCATTTCAGCCAATTCTTTCAGGGGACGCTCGGACATCATTCCTCCCAGGGGCAGAGAGAATTCGAATGCTACCCTTCCCTCTTCGACTGCAACGATCCCGCCACCGATTTCCAGCGCCCTGTTGACAGCAAAGGCCATGGCTTCCGGACTGCGGCCCATTGTAATGATCTCCATTGCAGTATTGAAGGTGGAGGCGATTCCTTCCGCCCTGTGAGCATAGTTCTGGAGGATTCCATTTGCCACCCATCTCCCATGTCTGTTCAAGGTGGCAACCCTGCAGAAATCGTCCCTCGACGAGACATCCACGCACCCATGGCGTATGGGAAATTCCACCTGTTCCACACGCGTGATCACTGGATTCGTCAACCTGATTACCGGGAATTGAACCGACTGCCCATTACCTTTTTCCCTGCAGGGAATTTCAAAACAATCCGACTTTGCAGCCCAGTTTTTTTCGATCCGTGCAGCAGGGGTAGAGAAGAATCGTTTGAGGGTCATGTCCGGGAAGGGTTGGGTGAGAACACTCTTTTCCGCGACGATCCTCCCCTTGGAAATTACAGTCTCAGGTGTGGGATGGTGAAGGTCGCTCAAGACGAGGATATCCGCATCCCTGCCCGGCGCGATTCCGCCGAGCCGGTGTTCGAGGCCGAAATAGGTCGCCGAATTGAGCGTGGCCATCCGATAAGCCTCAACTGGATCGATCCCCTCTTCCATGGCCATACCGATAAGCCGATCCACCATCCCTGATCGATATTGGAATTCCGGGGTGGAGCTGTCAGTGGTCAACATGACACGCCTGGCTGTGGACGGGTTTTCCCTCACCATCTTCAGGAGTTCCCGAAGGTCAGGCCGCAGAGAGCTCTCCCTGAGCATGACATGGAGCCCCAGCCTCAACCTGTCGAGCGCCTCTTTTGCGCTGATGCTTTCATGGCACGACTCCACCCCCGTCCGGGAGATGACGCCAAGATAATCAAGGTTTGCACCGGCTGTGTGGCCGTCGATCCGTTTTCGAATACCACGCGCGAAACGCATGCACTCCAAGATCTTAGGGTTTTCGTGGATCAGTTCCTTCCACCTGGTGATCTCCCCGATGGAGAGCGCAAGCGGATGTTGGAGCACCCTCTTGATATTCGCTGCCGAGAAAACCTCTTCCTCCCCTTCCATAGGCGTCTGGGGGATCACCCTGATAAACCAGAAGTACTTGATGGGCATGGCCGAAAGGGATTCCATGAATTCCTCGAACAGCCCTGCGCCCATGAACATATAGAAAAAGAGATCGTCGCAGACGAGAGTGGTCGTGCCTAGCCTGCAGGCCTCCTCCCCGAAAGAAACCGGATTGTAGATGTTCCAGGGGTGGCAGTGGGGCTCCACATAACCTGGAACCAGCAGCTTACCCGACACATCCAGCCGCAGTGTCCCCTCCCCTTGCTCCTTTAATCGGGTCCCCACGTACCAGATCTTCTCTCCCTTGACCGCTACGCTGGATTCGAGAATTTCCCCCGAATACATATTGAGAACTTTCCCGCCTTCAAGAATCAGGTCCGCTTGCTCCTGCTGCCAGGTTCTAGGCTGCTCTTCGTTGTTTGCCATCAATCCTTGCCCAATAGATGTTCTCGGATCGTCCCTCCAGTAACCTTTTCCAGTTTCGGACGCAGATATGTGCGGCATTAAGGGTGTAGAAACGAAAAACAGACTAAAGGATTTTCCTGTGGGGCGTGCATTCTTTCTTCCAAACTCAGCTCGGGTTAATCATTATGTGTTTAGTGGCGAAGGCTCGCTATTTCGTCGACAAGATTGCTGACCTGAGCTTGCGAGGGATCTAAAAACAGGCCCAGAGCCTTAGCATCTCGATAAAACCTTTCAATAATGCTCTCCGTCATATATCCATAGCCGCCGTGGATCTGAATAGCGTGATTGGTAACGTCGTATGCAGTTTTTGAACCCATCATTTTAGATATGAGAATACACCTTTTATCCGGAATTCCCTGATCCACTGATACTGCAGCTTTATATACAACCAGTCTCGTCATCTCAACTTCCATGCACATATTGGCCAGTTTATTTTTTATAGCATCAAAAGAAATGATCGTTTTTCCGAATTGGCTTCTCTTCTTACTGTAATCTAAGGCCCTATCGAGGGCGCCCTGTGCAATTCCAACTGCCATCGCTCCCATCTCAATCCTTGCACAATCTAGGAACTCCCCCAATTCATGCCCCTTATCCTCCTTTCCGATCAACTCCTTCGTGGATACGACCACATTGTTCAACAAGACGTTATTGGAAGGGATCATCCGCATTCCTAGCTTTTCCTTTTTTGGTTCGACGTGGACCCCATTAATGTTCTTATCGACTGCGAAAGCAGCTTGCATGTTCGATTCAGTTCCGCAGATAACTACAATGTAATCCGCAAGCTCGCCCATGCTTACAAACAACTTCCTTCCATTAAGTGTATACTGATCACCGGATTTGGTAGCTCTTGTGCTGAAGGACCGAATACACTGCCCTTCTTCTTGAAATCCGATAGTTATAACTCCACCCTTTTCAGCAACTAAAGCAAGCATTTTCTCTTTTTGACTTTCTTCTCCATACCTCACAATTATGTCAGACCCGAAATCTGAAAAAGCAAGTGCCGTACCGATCCCAGAATCCTTCCGACAGAAAGCTTCAGTGATCAGTGCGTTCTCAACTAGCCCCAACCCCTGTCCGCCACAACATTCGGGAAAATGAACACCCACAAACCCGAGCGCGCAAGCCTTCTTAAGAATTAATGAAGGGAACCGCTGCCCCTGATCATACTCGAAGGCGAGATCAGCATCGAACTCACCTTCGGCAAACTCCCTGGCTGCTTTTTGAATATCAACTTGCTCTTTGCTGAGCCTAAAATCCATTCTTTCCCCCATTACCAACTAATCTTTACCTCGGTAAACGAAATCAGGAATTTTACAGCTGTATTATGCACCACGTCTTATGATGACGTCTCTGCTGGAAGATATTTTGCCGAAAACCTTCCATTGACCCCATCGTACGACAGACATGAGTTCTTTCGCCAGTTAATATCATCCTGGACCGGAAAGTCACTTCGATAGAATGATCCGCGACTTTCTTTTCTTGAAATACTGGCACTTAGAACTGCCTTAAGTACGAAGACCGCACTGAGCAGATTCTCTGTCGCAATTCGATCGGCGTATATTGGACTTACCTTGGTCAGAGAACGTTCAATCTCAGACACTTCAAACAGTCCTTCCTCCAGCTCCCTCCCGGATCTTACAACACCAGCGTACTTCCAGCATGCTCCTTTGATCGCTTCCATTCCCCTTTTCAAAAATCCACGATCACAATTCGCCAGACCATCGGCCTTTTCCCTGCAATTACTTTCCGGTATGTGAGGGGTCCTTTTACCTGCCGCGAATTCCGCGGCATTACGACCCGCAATTCTCCCGAAGACCACACATTCGGTCAGAGAATTCCCTGCCATCCTATTCGCACCGTGAAGTCCTCCCACCACCTCACCACAAGCAAATAGACCAGAGAGAGATGTCTTAGCCTCCCGGTCTATTCGCACACCTCCCATGAAAAAGTGACTGGCCGGGGAGACCTCAAAAGGCTTTTTGTGGAAGTCAAAGTTGAGCTTTCTAAAAATACTCAGCGGATACTTTTTCCACACCCTTTCAGGGACTCTCCGGTAGTCCATGTAAACTGGTGACTTTAAGCATTCCTCGTACAACAATATAGAAAACCTGTCTCTTAGGGTCAAAATGGCATCATTAAAGTCATCTATTCCGTGCTTTTTCCCTATGTTCTCGCCCAACTTGTTAATCAGGATCCCTTCAGAAGGATAAGGAGGATAAAGCAAAAGTGACGGTAATCCCGGATCGGATATCACAAGAGGAAAAAACTGCACAAATTCCATATCAAAAAGATCAACACCCGCCTTTCCTGCCAGATAATATCCCTGGCCCACAATGCTCTTCTGATTGTCGCTTCTTGAATAGACTGCCCCGGCTCCACCTGTCGCTAAGACGACAGCAGGAGCGAGAAAAACCACTTCGTTTCCTTTCTTGTCATACCCCCTGACTCCATACGCCCCGTCCGCGTTCTTTAGAATCTCTCGGACATATACACCCCCCGATGTATCCACCTTTTTGCATTTTTTTAAGGCACGAACCAAACATTTCACCAGGGCTATCCCCGGTATAACATCAGGGTCCCTGGGCTTTACACCAAAGCCCAACTGGTCTTCAACCAGCCTAATGCCCAAGCCCCGCAAAAAAGAGAAGCCATCGGGCGCTTCGTCCGCGACTATTTTCACCATCCACTCAAGATTGATGCCTCTTCCCGAACATAACGTATCAATTATGTAGCATTCACCATCACGCTTCGGGCACGGGCCGGCAAAATAAGCATTCGACAAACTTGAGTTGGTACCGCTCCCAGGTAATCCCTTTTCGACTATGACGACTTCAGCACCAGATCTTTCCGCCTCTATGGCTGCAACCATGCCAGCGCAACCAGCGCCTACCACTATGACGTCCTTTCTAATCACCACAGCAGCCTCCAATTCGTGCTCTAACACCCCCGAGCAAGACAGCTTTCCTTCTTCCCTGATCTTGCATTATTTTCCCAAGTAAGCTTCCTTGACACGCTGATCCTCCCGTATTATCTCCGACTTTCCTTGAAGAACGATCTCACCGGTCTCGATTACATAAGCAATATTGGAAATTTTTAGGGCCATATTCGCATTCTGCTCGACCAAGAGTATGGCCGTGCCATTCTCATGAACTTTTGTAACTATTTTCCCTATTTCAAGAACGACCAGAGGCGCTAGCCCCAGAGAAGGCTCATCTAAAAGAAGTAGCCTGGGTTTAGCCATTAGCCCTCTTGCAACCGCGAGCATTTGCTGCTCACCGCCGCTCATACTTCCTCCCTTTTGACTGCTCCTTTGCGATAATATTGGGAACATACTCAACATTTTTTCAAAATCCCTTATAACTTCGAATTTGTCCTTCCGAGTGTATGCTCCCATGTTCAAGTTTTCTTTTACAGTCAGGTCAGGAAAAATCCTTCTACCTTCAGGGACGTGCACGATACCTCTTTCAACACGGGAAACTACAGAAAGGTTCTCTATTTGCTCTCCTCCATAATATATCTGCCCACTGCTTGGGCGGACCAATCCGCTGATCGTCTTAATAGTGGTGGATTTTCCTGCCCCATTTCCACCGATCATGGTGACGACCATCGCATCATTAACTCTCATTGAAATATTCCTAAGCGCATGAATCATTCCATAATATACATTTACATCTCTGAGCTCGAGCAGCACTTGTGCCCCCTTATCAAATCACTCATCTTTGCCAAGGTAGCATTCAATAACTTTTGGATCGTTCCTTATCAGGCTTGGCGGGCCTTCAGCAATTTTCCTCCCAAAATTAAGAACCACTAGTCTATCAGAGAGACCCATCACAGATTTCATGTCGTGTTCAACGAGAAGAATTGTGACACTGTCCTTTTGTCGGATGTCTCTGATAAGATCAATAGTTTGCTCCTTCTCCTTAGGGTTCATACCGCACAAAGGTTCGTCAAGCATCATAAAGCTTGGGCGTACTGACCTCGCAATGCCGAGAGACAGAAGTCTTTGATACCCATAAGGCAAACTCCCGGCCATCTGATCCTTCATACGAAGCATATCGAGGCTTTCAAGTATTTCGATAGCCTTCGCCTCCATCTTCCTTCGACTTTTTTTTGCACCGGGAGTATCGAACAACTCAGGCAATAATCCGATCTTTGAAAACATGGAACTCCCTGCGATGACGTTTTCAAGAACACTCTGTTTATCGAAAAGTGCGGTGATCTGGAAGACCCTGGATATGCCTTTGAAAATAATTTCGTGGGTGTTAAGTCCAGTTATATCCTGCCCATCAAATATCACGCTTCCCTGAGTCGGTTTGTGCACACCGGTAACAACGTTAAACAGCGTTGTCTTTCCTGATCCATTAGGACCAATTAAACCGACAATTTCTCCTTTTTCAATGGACATTGAAACATCACTGAGGGCAGTTAACCCTCCAAATCTCTTGGTTATACTATTTATCTGGACCAGTTTCATTCCCGTGGCTCTCCCAAACTTTTCCAAGTTACATTTCACCTCCGAAATAGAAGAGAACAGCCTCAGGCGCTATTCGGGCGATGCGGTGCCTTTATGGAATCTCTCTTCATACCTAATCTCTTTTTTATTTTCACTGGTAAGTCAACCAGTCCTTCTGGTAAGTATAGGACCACAAGAATAAGAATGAAACCGAAGACCATTGGCTCTAGGTTACTAGCAACACGCATAATTTCAGGAATGCTTTTCAGAACCACTGTCCCAACAATTGCACCGGCGACCGGATGCCCTAACCCTCCAGTAATCCCATATATCTGGACGAATAATGAGTCCCACATGCTGGAAATGCCAGGGTGGATGTACTTTGAATAGGGTGCGTAAAACCCTCCGACGAAAGCTGCCATAAAACTTGATATGCAAACTGCAATTAATTTGTACTTGAATGGATTGATACCTATGTGCCTCGCGAGAACCTCATTGTCACGTATTAATCTGAGGGTTATACCGAATTGACTTTTTGTAATCCTTTTGACCAAAATCACGGAGAAAGTGACTATAACCAGTCCCAGATAATAATAGTGCAATCTTGTCGTAAAATCTATCGGCCCCAATCCAACGGGTTTCGGAATGTCAGGTATCCCAGTATGCCCTCCCAGCATACTTTCCCACGTCCCCGCAACCTCGGCTACGATAGCAGAAAAACATAGCGTCATAATTGCGAAGAATAGACCCCGGGTTCTCAAAATAGGACTGAATGCTACAGCAGTAATTCCCGTTGTCGCAAAAGCTGCAAGCGGCAAAGCAAGCCAATATGACATTCCAGCTTTCATAACAAGGACGGTACAAAAGTACGCTCCGATCCCGAAAAAAGCACATTGTCCCAAGCTTAAAAGTCCAACCTGCACGATGAGCATAAAACTTAGCGTCAGGACGATATAGATAAAAATGCTTATGAACAACCCTAAATAATATCCATCCTGAGTGGTAGTCGGCAATAGCGCTGGTATGATTATCAACAGCAAACGCCTATCCATTTCGCCTCCGTAAAAGGAACATGCCTCTCCATCCGACTACTTTGATTTCGTGAACAAACCTTGCGGTTTGAAGATCAATAGAACAAGAACAACGGAAAACGAAATCAGCTCGCTAAAGCCTCCTAAGAAGCTGTATGCAAGATTTTCTATTAACCCGAGCAAAAGACCCCCGACTACAGCGCCAGGAATATTCCCTAGTCCCGCCACTGCAACAACCAGAATCGCGTATATCGTTGCGTGAGGCCCCATGAAGGGATTCGTCGGGAGTACGGGAGCCATTACGGCTCCCGCGGTACCCGCCAAAACACAGCCTATACCCATGGACAACGTATACATCGAGTTTACTTTTATTCCCTGAAGTGCTGCTGCTTCCGCATCCTGCGCTACGGCACGCATAGCCTGCCCTGATTTAGTGACCTTAAGAAAAAAAAACAACGCGACCATGGCAGCAATTGAAATGCCAAGGACTAGAATTCTATCCCAAGGCATAATAACGCTCCCAAGTGCCACTATACCGTCAACGATGCTTCCCACACTTTTATCCCTCGGCCCGAATATCGCTAAAACGCCAGTCATTATAATCAGTTGTGCTCCAATCGTCAGTGCAAGGACTAGCATAGCCTCCCCACCGGCACGTACCTTTCTTATAAGGAATCTTTCGATTAATATCCCAATAATTCCAGGGACTGCAACACTGAGAGGCATCGCGACTGCAAATGGCAATTCTACTAAGGTGCTGAACACGTACATTCCCATGGCACCAAGCATGTATATCTCACCATGAGCGAAATTAATAATGTGGGTAACTCCAAATACCAGCGTAAACCCGGAGGCAATAAGCGCATAAATGCTCCCTAGAATCAGTGAATTGAAAATAACCTGAAGTATCACATCCGGCTCCTACTGTAAGTTATGCGCTTATGCATAAAGTCCTATTCCTCGCCCATTGCCTCTATAACCTTTTCAGCTGGCAAAACACCAAAACTGTGTAGTTCGCAATTTCTAACTTGGGCAATCCCATATGGACTATAAATTTGATGGGAAATCCCGTACGTTTTTTTTCCAGACCAGCGCAGATGACCAAGTGTTGTTTCAAATTCCATTTTTTCAAGCGTATCTCTTATCATTTGCGTATCTTCAGTAGTCCCGGCCGCCTTTATGCCATCAATCAAAATAGGCAGAAAAACACTCCATTTTAGTGTATACGGATCCCAATCTTTCCATCTTGACACGTACTTTTCCTTGAACATTTTCGTAGCGGGCAAACCCTCGGCCACAAGCGTGTCTGAGAAAATAAAACCTTCGGCATTCTTTTCACCTGCAATCTGACAGAGTTCTTTCACGCTTTGGGGCATAGCCATGGACATATACCCTTTATAACCGAGCTGCCTGGCAGACTTTACTATCAAGCCTATTTCTCCAAGTGAGCCGGATCCGCAATCAATATAGTCCGGCTTCATAGCAAGTAATTTGGTAACTATGGGATAGAAATCCGAAGTTCCGCGAGGATAGTAAACTGGATCGCAGAGCTCGAAGCCGTTCTTTTCAGCGGCCCTCCTGATGGATGCCGTAGTTGAATGCCCGGTTTCGTCACCGATATCTATCGAACCTACTTTTTTCACATCACTCAGGGTTTCTTTTACCCACTTGTATTGAGAAGGCATTCTCTCCGTCGCAGTCAGATATGGCCGAAATCCATACGTGTATCCAGGCCCAATGTTTTTAGGGCTGCTGCCGTTTGCAAAGTGTAGGACCTTAGCCTCTTCCGCAATCGGATTAAGTAGTATACAACCAGGTGATATTACCGGTCCCAAAATAAATTTAACCTTGTCTCTGAAGATCAACTTCTCGGCAGCAAGCTTTGCCCCTTCTGCCGTATACTTGCTGTCTTCGATTATAAGGGTGACTTCGCAATTTTTCCCGCCAACGGCTATCCCCCCAGCTTTATTGTATTCTTCCGCCTGCATTTCCAATGTTCTCTGAAATGGAATACCCAGAGTGGCACCTTTACCGCTCAAAGGCATTATGGCTCCAACTTTAATGGACTCTGCTGCACCGACCTCCGCAAGGTTCAAAAAAGACGGAAATAGAATACACAAAGTTGTAAATATAAGCCATCCGTGCTTGCTTTTCATAGTCTCCTCCTTTTCGCTTCCAATTATTGACTTCCCCCATGCCAAGGTAAACTGCAGCACCACAAATTAGAGCAATGCCAGCATTTTTGAAACATCCCTCTTTTCCTCAATGCGTAAAATAAATGATATTATTTTGCCAACGCTTTCTTTATCAAATCTCTTAATGGCAAATTTCTCGAATTTGGTTATGATCTCCTCCTCCTTCATTGGATTTCTCCTATCTCCTGTAGGGAAATCAACTCTGCCACTGTATTTTTCACCTCCTCTCATGCAGATTTCAACACTTGTTGGTCGATTGTCCGGATAAACCTTGTCGAACTCGGGATCACCTATGACTTCAACTCTTCCAGCTAATTCGTGGACCATCCGGTCGCCGATTATTTCTCTTGAATATTGATCCGGACTCGCTTCCCCGAAAAGAAGACAAATAGCAGCCACATATGGAATGGAGAATTGGCATTCCACGAAGCTGCTGAATTCACTGGTACGGTTATTACCAGTTGAATTGGCCGCCATGGTGTTGGTGCGGATAGTTACTTTTTCTATCTGACCGGGGTTTATACCATTTTCGCTTCTTATTCTGAGAATCGAATCAGCCGCTCCATGTGTTTGCCTGCAACCACTGTAACGCTTTTGGTAAACATCCCTGATGGTGTACGCTTCACCGAGGCCTACCACGATCCTGTTTAGGTTTGGCTTATCGCAGGTAATTGGGATCAGGCTTTGGTATCGAGGGGCTACACCTTCCACCGGACATCCTTTAAAACCACTTTCCGCCAGCTTTATTGCCTCAAGCACTGCTCTCGCACCCTGACCGCCGTGGATCGGCTTAATATTCCACCCACTCCAAAGGTTATCGGCACCACTTAAGGGTGCAATGAACCCAGCTATTCCCAATGCATTTCGAGTGACCTCCGCGTCCATTTTAAGGAGTTTTGCAGCTCCTACACATGCACCCACAGCGCCCAGGGTTCCAGTGGGCAGATACCCCCTGGAGATGTGTGAAGGATGGACGCAAGAACAGAATCTGTTGGTGTCAACACCGGTTTGATTTGTCCCTTAATCACCGGAATAAATTGTCCCCTGATAAACGGGTTTGACCTGTGAGTTTGGTTTCCAACATGTCCGCGATGGTTAATGCTGTTCGGTTGTTTTATCTACTGGTTTGTTGGCGCCACCGAGGAGGCCGGCCTTACGCTTCTCTTTGAGCCGGTAGCTTTCTCCTTTGATGTTGAGCGTGGTACAGTGATGCAGCAGACGATCAAGAATGGCTGTGGCCAGCACCTGGTCGTTAAAGATTTCGCCCCAGTCCACGAAGCTCTTGTTGGAGGTAATAATCAGACTCGCCCTCTCATAACGACGGGTAAGGAGCCTGAAGAAGAGCCCGGCTTCTTCCCGGTTCATGGGAAGGTAGCCCATCTCATCAATGATGAGAACCTTGGGATAAGCAAAGAGCTGAAGCTGGCGCTCGATGCGGTTTTCCGCCCTAGCTCTGATCAGGCGTGTGATCAAGGACTCCAGGGTGAGGAAAAGGACCTTGTGCCCTTCCTCCACTGCCTTTACCCCCAAGGCAATAGCCATGTGGGTCTTTCCCACACCCGGAGGACCCAGGATGATGACGTTCTCAGCCCTATCCACAAAGCCAAGGCCGCTCAACTCCCGGATCACCTTGCGGTCGATGCTGGGCTGGAAAGAAAAGTCAAACTGCTCGATCGATTTGACCCATGGGAAGCGGGCCATCTTCAACCTGGACTCCACACCCTTTTGGTGGCGGCCCTTCCACTCGGTCTGAAGGGCTTCGCTGAGGAACTCCTTATAGCCGAGGTCCTTCTTGGAGGCTTGTTCACAGAGGGAATCGAGCTGAAGCACCAGGTAATCCATTTTCATCTTTTCAAGGAGGCTGGCTAGCTGCATTGGGCCACCTCCTCATAGACGGATAAATCCCGGCGTTCAACACCAAGGGTATCCTGCCACAGGGTTGCATGATGGGCAGGCACTGTGACCCAACCCTCAGAGGCGCTTCGTAAACGATGATCGGCGACCTTAACATCACCCGAGTAGATGGAGAGATACCCGTCCAGGCTTGTGTAGGTTGTGACCTCTTCACCACAAAGTTCCGAGGGGACGCTGTAGCGGTTCCCCCGCACATCGATATACCCATCCCAGTGAACAAATCGGCGCTCCCGGTAGGAGGTGTCGTACCGGACTGTAGGCAGGGGCCCCAGGTAAGGAGCCTCCCGGGTGAAGCGCTCTGTTACCACCTCTTTGACGGTGCCGTGGACTCTCTGGTCAGCCTCCTCAGCCAGCCACCTCAGGGCAAGCTCGTTCATATGATCGAGGCTTTCAAATTGCCTGTAGCGGAGGAAGAAATTATTGGCGACGTAGCCGACCATCCGCTCGTCTTTGCCCTTTGTTCGAGCCCGGTACGGTCTGCAGGCCCTGGGGGTAAAGCCATAGTGCCCCGCCAAGTCGATGAAGCGGTCGTTAAATTTGACCTTCTCACCGATCCGGTGGCTGATCACGGCAGTCTTCTGGTTGTCCACCAGCACTTCCTTACTTACACCTCCAAAATGCTCAAAGGCGCGGGCGATCCCTTCGTAGGTATGCTCTGCATCGTTACTGTCGGTGCACCAGAAGAAAAACTTCCGGGAGAACCCAAGGGTGCTGACGCAGAAATAGACCTTCTTTTCCTCGCCGGCGATCACAGCATATCGCTCGCCCCAGTCGTTTTGGATCTGGACCCCAGGCTCAGTCTCGAATCGAACCGTAACCCTGCTTTGCCTCAACGGACGCTTGGGCTTTATGTAGTTTCGCAGGATAGTAACCTCTCCATCGTAGCCTTTAGCCTGGATCTCCCGGAGGATCACCACAGCGTTCCACACGCCTTCTCCGAGGAGTTGATCGATGAAAGGCTTGAACGGATCCAGCTTGCTTTTTCTCGCACTAGGCCGGTTCCCTCTCGGTGCACCGCCTCTCTTGATGGCGCGACTGACCGTCTTGGGGTGAACACCCAGTTCCGCGGCGATGTCTTTCTGATAGATTCCCTTCTCCATCTGTGCTTTGATATTCATCCAGTCCCCCTTTTTGAGCATCGGACACCTCCTGGGTTATTTGGCGATAACCGAAGGTATCCTAATTGTTCATTTTGGGGGACATTTTATTCCGGTGTTTGGGAGACTTTTATCACCGGCGCTGACAGTTGGAAGATTCGTACCCTACAACCAAAGCTTCGATTAGGCTTTTGCCGTCACTCCTCCTTTCCTCCGCCAGGGGCAACACCGAGGGGATTACTGTTGAAGAAGGATGACTTGCACCGGCTGTGAAGCCATCCTGCATTTCCAGCATCTCTGTTAGGGAACCGCAAAGGAATGCCACATTTTCGCATGTTGTCTTGAAACCAAAACCTAAAGCAGTGGCTTGTTGCATACCCCCGAGGTCCCGAACATAACATCCAAGCACTTTACCAATGTCTTTGGCCGACCCGCCAAGTATAACACCGATGGTATCCAGCAAGCACAACTTGATCTTTTTTATCACGTCACTCGGTATTTCATCGTAATGAAGATTTAGCATGAATGCTAGGTGCTTATCTACGAGACTATTCATTAATAATGCCCTCGTGACGCAGTTTCTCAGTTATATCAGCACGCAACTTCTCCTTCATTATCTTCCCTCCACCTGAAACCGGAAGCTCCGCCACCATTTCTATCCGTTCGGGAAAGTTATACACAGCTATGCTTTCCCTCCTGAGGAAGGACACTATTTCATCTAAACTCACAACCTCGTTACTTTTCGGTACTACATAAGCGCATATCTTTTCACCAAGAACTTTGTCTGGCATGCCCACTATAGTGATTTCAGATATTTTGGGATGTCGCGCCAAAATACCTTCAGTCAATTTAGGATCGACATTCTGACCACCACGTATTATTAAATCCTTTAGTCTACCTACAATCTTTAGGTACCCCTTTCCGTCAATCATCCCCAAATCACCCGAATGGTAAAAGCCCTCATCGTCAACCGCTTTTTGTACGATGCCGTCAATGTGGTAAACCTGAGGGCTCCCTGGGCCACAATAAATTACCTCTCCAACAGATTCAACAGGCAACTCATTGCCGATTTCATCAACAATTTTAACATTCATCCCTGGCAGAGGGCGACCCACAGTTCGGCAGATATCTTCGTCCTCGACATCGATGCTGGTAATTGAAGCGATTCCACCGTCATGCGCTCCATAAACGTTTATCAGTTTCGCCCCTGTACATTCCATTAGATATTTGGCAACGCTTTCAGGCAAAGCGGCTCCCGCAGAAATTATGAAGCGCAAACTCCCGAAGTCTAGTCTTTCAAACCTATTTAAAGAGATCAGCTTTGAAAGTTGAGCCGGAACAGCCTCGATGATTGTAGGCTTTTCGGTTTCTATCAAAGAAATACAAGTCTCAGGATCCCACTGCGCGCCCAAAACAACCTTAGCCGCCGACATCCCCGAAACCGTCAGCCCAACGAGGTTCCCAATCCCTTGTGTGAGAGGAGATAACAGTAGAATAACGTCTTCTGAGGTAATCTTGTTCTGTTTAATAATCTGGCCGGCAGTGTAGAATCTCATATTAGGTGTGAACCTTATTAGCTTTGGTATGCCGGTCGTAGTCCCCGAAGTGAGCCCGATAGCGTCTACCTGGCTGGCGTCGCCAAGCGACTCTTTCTCCGCAGCGGACTTCCCACCGTACTTCTTCTGAATGCTCCTCAAAGTCATATGATTCTGGTGCGATTCCTGGTTCGCGACTATGATGATTTTTGGATAGCCTGTCTCCGTTGAGAGCTCCTCATGCATCGAGCAGAGGTCGAAATCCTTAATGGTGGAGTATGTGATAATTGCATCCGGCTTCGTGTATCTAAAAACATGCTGCAGTTCCATTTTTCGTAGATTCATCGTCAAAGAAAGAGAAATAGCGCCCATTTTTGAAAGCGCGTACCGTCCAACAAAATACTCACAGCAGTTCGGCGTTTGTAGCCCAACAACATTTCCTTTCCCGATCTGCATGTCCTCAAACGCTACTGCCAAAGTGCTAGCAGCAGTCCTCAATTCCTTGAAGGTCACCCTTTGCCTTGAATCAACAAGTGCCTCTCTATCAGGAAATTCTCGGGCATTTCTTTCCAAGTAGTCATGATAGGCAAAGGTACCCCAGTATCCAAGTCTGGTGTACTCTTCAATCTCCTTTGTTTCTCGCTTTACCTTTTCCATCTCCCACACCCCCAAAACTCATGGCCTCGCTGTTGCTGTACTGGCCACGAATGAATTAAAGACCAATCTCCTTTGCTATCACTGTATGCTGTATTTCCGATGATCCTTCAACGATGGTGCCCGCACGCGCATCTCTGAAGTACCGCTGCACGTTCGACTCCATCGTATTTCCGTCTTCACCGTATATGTCCATCGCTTCATTTGTGACCCACTGCGCCATCTCTGTAGAGAACAACTTAGCCATGGAGGCCTCTACCGACGGTATTCTTCCACTTCCATACAGCCAAGCAACCTGGTAGTTCATCAATCTCGCTGCCGCTATTAGCGTTGCCATTTCAGCCAGTTTGAATCGAACGGCTTGGGATTTTGACTTAAGCTTCCCATTCTGTAGCTTGACCTTAGCATACTCACAGCACTCCTCAAAAGACGCTTGGGCAACACCAATATTTCTGGCAGCTACTATAAAACGCCCCCTCTTTAACGACTGAAGCAAATGCGAGAATCCTCCTGCTTCCTTGCCGATTACATCCTTTTCCGGGACTTCGACATCCTTAAAAACCAACTCCGCACTCTCATTTGAACGATTCCCAAGCTTATGCAGTTTATTTGCAGAAAAACCGGGCGTCTTTGTATCCACGATAAATAGCCCGATCCCGTTTATTCCTCTTTCCTTTTTGACATAAGCAGCTACAAGAGCGTAATCTGCAATGGGTCCGTTTCCTATAAACATTTTAGACCCGTTTATCACGTACTTGCCGTTACTGCGAACTGCGGTCGTTTCTATTCCCTGAACATCTGATCCAGCATTTGGTTCAGTCAATGCGAAGGAGAACACCTTCTCTCCACGGCACGCCTCACCAATAAACTTTTCTTTCTGCTCGCTCGTGCCAAAAACGTAGATAGGGTAGGTCGCTATTGTTTGCAGGACCAATCCTGTGGCAATTCCGCAGCAAACGCGACCCAACTCTTCAGAGTATATGCACTCAGATATCTCGTCTACACCTCTCCCGCTATATTCCACCGGATAACTGACGCCGAGAAGCTTCTTCTCACCCATTCGCTGGAAGAGCTTCGTCGGAAACTTCTCCTGATCTTCGGATTCCTTTACCAGGGGCCTAATTTCTAATTCAACGAACGACCTAATATGCTTTTGAAACTCTTTGTGCTCTTCACTCAATTCGAAATCCATGGAGTCCTCGAATTGTCAAATGGAAATGAATCCCACCAGTAAACTGGTGGTATCAGGAGGCCCCCCTGGAAGGGGGGTCTCGTACCAACCACCCCGTTAATAATTTTCAGAGGTCTGAGTTGTCTTGAAGCCTATCTGCCAGTTCTTGGTTTCTGATGTATTCTCGAACCCTTTCTTCATCGAGACCTACTGTGCTGACACAGTACCCCGAGCCCAGAATGTGCGCCCCCGGACCATACGACTGCTTTTTGTTCCAAAACTCATTACTTCCGAGGCGCTTTTGCCTTTGAGAAGGCCTATTACGTGCGCCACGCTGTATTTTGGAGGTATCGAAACGCACAGGTGAATATGATCGGGCATCGCATGTCCTTCCACAATCTCAACACCTTTGATTCGCGCCCACTGCTTGATCGTATCCACCACGATCTGTCTCTTGGTGCAGTAAAGCTCCTTGCGTCGGTACTTGGGTATCCAGACGACGTGGTACTTACAATCCCAGATGGAGTGTGCTAGCCTATGAAAGTTCTGATCCATTTGAAATCTCCTTCGATGAGTAGTTGGCGTTCATTGTAGGAGATTTCTTTTGTTCTCGGCACTAATCACTGGCAAAGCCATTGTTCATACCACTGGCATGCCAGTGCTTTATTCCTTCAATTAGATTTATATTTTTTTGCTGCCGAATCGTCAGTGATATCAGTAGCTTCTATCCAACAGCTTTAAGACGGCTTCCTATAGCATTTCTGAGCACTGCAGGCATTCCGCCGAGGAAAATCGCTCCGCGAGCATCTCTCAGGTACCTTTCTATAGGGAACTCTTTAGAATAACCATACCCGCCGAATACGGTCATTGCCATGTTCGTAATATCAATGGCCCCATCTGAACAGACAAGTTTTGCAGCAGATGCGGCTAGTATACCGGGAAACCCCTCCTCACTTATGTCCCTAGCTGCGGAGTAAACAAGTTGTCTCATGCATTCGATTTTCACCGCCATATCCGCTAATTTCCATCGAATTCCCTGATGGTCTATTAGTAACTTTCTGCTAACTGTTCTGCTCTTCGCATATTTTAAGCTTTCTTCGAAAGCGGCCTCGGATATTCCAAGTGAGATAGAAGCCAACCCAACTCTTGTGCCGTTGAAAAGTTGCAGCATCTTTCTTAGGCTGCCGTTCCCCTTTAACAGCACATTTTCTCGAGGGACCTTACAACCGTTAAAGACCAACTCACCTGAATCCAGCCCTTTTAGGCCTAAGAAATCTTCATGCCCACCCTGATAAAAACCCGGGGTTCCCTTTTCGATAAGTAAACAGCCGATCGAATTGTCATCTTCAAATCTAACGTAAACTAAATGTACATCAGCGTTTCTACCCATCGTGATCATACATTTATTTCCGTTGACCACGTAGTAATCGCCGGAAGGCGTTGCCGTTGTAGTTAGCTCATTTAAACTCGATCCAACATTGGGTTCTGTTTGAGCCATTGAAAACAATATTTTTCCTGAAACTAGTTGGGGGAGGAATTTGGCCTTTATCTTTTCTTCTCCAAACATCATTATATAAACAGGGCTTGCGTTGTGCTGTACCTGCAGAATAACTGCGGTGCTGGCGTCTGCCTTCGCCACCTCTTCCAGCACAATAACCGAGTCGAACAAGCTTCTGCCGCTTCCTCCATATTTTTGAGGTACTCTCATTCCCAAAATTTTCAGTTTGGCAAGGCTTTTCGTATTCTCCAATGCGTATAATGGATTTAGATCATCCTTTCTGGCATGATGGGCTATCTCACCGTTGACGAATCTCGTTACCGTTTTTCTCAACATGTTGTGAGCATTTGATCGTAACATTATTTCTCCCGCCTTTCGGCCCTTCGTGTTATTGCAGCGGCAAATGTTGGAACGACCTCGTTTAAGTCACCGAGAATACCCCAATCAGCTACCCCAAATATTGGCGCATTCTTATCGGAATTAATAGCTATTATGTATCTTGAATCCGACATACCTGCCTTGTGTTGTATAGCACCCGAAATGCCACAGGCTATGTATATTTCGGGTTTTACGACGAGTCCCGTTTGCCCTACCTGACGTTCCAGAGGCAGCAAACCCTCCTCGACCAAAGGCCGTGTACATGCCACTTCCCCACCCAGTGCTTCCGCCAACGCGAAAACAAATTTGATCCCCTTCTCCGATGCGGCTCCTCTACCTGCGGCTACAATCACTTTGGCATTTTCAAGCCCTATGTTCTTTCCCTTTTGGTTGATCCTTTCAAGTACGTCAATAGGAGTATCCTGAGGCGATAGGTGAGCCTTCTTCTCAATGACGTTCAATTCATATGAGCCCATCGTCCTTGTAGCCTTCATAACACCTGGCCTAACGGTTGCCATCTGCGGGCGACTGTAAGGAGACTTTATTGTTGCCATTACATTTCCGCCAAATGCCGGGCGCGTTTGAAGCAAAGTCCCATCCCTCTGATCTATAGCCAATTCCGTGCAGTCTGCAGTCAGCCCCACTTCAAGTCTAATCGCAAGCCTCGGCGCGAGGTCCCTACCAATCGGAGTTGCGCCTATTAACAAAATGTTCGGTTTGTTATTTTGCACAATTTCGGATATGATTTTACTATAGGATGCCGTCTGATAGTTTTCGAGGCCAGGGTGCTGACAAAAGTATACGTTTTTGGCCCCAAATTCTTTCAGGGTGTCAAGACAATGATATACATTATTGCCCAGAAGGACGGCTGATAATTCTTGCCCGGTACTAGCGGCCAGGATTTGACCAATACCTAGAAGTTCAAGGGTGACTTTGTGGATGTGTCCTTCTGTCTGTTCCACGAACACCCATACTCCCTTACGGTCATCAAATGCCGGAATCTCCCGTTCCTTAACGTTTGAAATTATTGCACGCGTTTTGCAGACTGTCAGGCATGCACCACACGCCGTACATCTGTCATTAACTGCTGCTTTGCCATCTATTAGGACTAGAGCACCATAGGGGCATGCCTTCGTGCATTTCTTGCATCCGGTGCAATTGTCCTTGCTTATGAATATTTCCATATAATCTCCGCCGCTTGTTAAATAAGATGCCTTTCCTGAAGCCTCTGAATCAAAAGGTCGACGACTTCCTCTTTGCTCCCCTTCAATAACTCAGCGTCTCGCTTCGTCTTTGGCGCAAAGGTCTTTATAACCCGCGTAAGCGAGCCTGTTAATCCCACCTGTTGAGCCAAAACTCGCAAATCTACCGCATTCCATTCAACGATATCTGCTTCCTCTTCACAGCATTTAAAGAGAAGATCAACCCTCGGATACCTTGGCTTATTTACCTTTGAAACGACCGTCAGCAATGCAGGAAGCGGGCATTTGATTCTTTGATAACCGTCCTCGAGGCCTTTCTGCACTATGATGTAATCCCTGCCAAGTTCCTCGATTTTTTGGACAAAGGTGACCTGCGGCAGGTTCAAGAATTCAGCCACTTGCGGCCCTATTTGGGCGGTATCGCCGTCGATGGCCTGTCTCCCACAGAGAATCAGGTCGTATTCTCCAATTTTTTTTATAGCTTTTTGAAGGGTAAATGATGTCGCCCAAGTATCCGCTCCACCGAAGTTTCGATCACTCAGTAACACTCCTTTTTCTATGCCCATTGCCATCGCTTCGGTTATGGCATCTATGGTTTGGGGAGGACCCATCGATACTACTGTAGTTTTTGCTTGATAATCTTCACTCAGACTAATAGCCAACTCTATTGCATGTCTATCTTCCGGATTGATGATGCTTTCTATTCCTTCCCTGATGAGGTTTCCGGTTTTGGGGTCGATCTTAATCTCAGCAGTATTCGGTACTTGTTTCATTAAAACTATGATCTGCATCTTTTACTCCTCCAGCAATAAGTCTTCAGCTGCTCCCCTCCCGCTAGATTGAACCTTTTCTGAGAGTTTCCCAGGCGACTTTTCAAGGCCCTCCTTGCTCTGCTCCAGGTGCATCTGCATCAATTTGATTGCAAGCCGTTTTTTCTTCTGTTTGATAGCTTTCAGAATCCGCTCGTGAAACACTATAGCTTGCTTGCTCACCGACACATCTTTGGGGAGATTGCTCATCACAGCGCCCATAGCACCAAGTACAGCACCTGTTACGATGGCGAAAACCTGATTCTGAGTGCTCACAGCCAAAATCTGATGAAATTCAAGATTTTCGCTTGTGGCCATCTTTTTGATGGCAATTTGGTGTTTAGCTTTTTCGATGTTATTTTCCAGAAGAAGAATGCCTTTTTCGTCTATGGAAGAAAAAACTTCACCCATAATCATTCTCTCTATTTTAATCCTTGCTACTGTGAGTTCTTCCAGGCTGATTTTGTCAAACCGCAGGGCATCGAAGAAGAGGGAACCAATTCTGCTAAGAACATTGTCGGCGATGGTAGGTCCCCCGCCGTATCCTTTTTGTACAGTTATGAACCCAGAAAGCTCGAGCACGCGAAGGGCTTCACGGATAGTCTGTCGACCTAATTTGAATTGGCGCGCAAGCTCAGTCTCGGAAGGGAGTTTGTCTCCAGGCTTCAAGACGCCTTTGAAAATGAGCTCCTTCACCTCCAAGGCAATTTCATCGAAGCTGCGTCTGCTTTTTATCGGAGAGAAAATAATTGGAGTATTGTCAGACATAACTACATTCATACTTCTCGATTAAATTTTTTGTCAAGACAAAAATACTCTCGTTCTCATCATTTTGATTGAATCTTGGGCAGAGTCGCCGATAGTAGCGGCAATATTTCGTGTTTTTGGTTACTTACCTACCTTGAATAAGCCGATTCCGCCTGTGTCGTCTGTCCGATTTTAGTTGGAATAGAGCAGATCTTCCAAATAGCAAGCATATTGACGCCCTCGTAAAAAGTCGAAAATCGCAAAGTCGGGTATAGTAAATCCAATGTCATCAATCTCAGCACAAAATGGCCGGAATTGGACTTTTTACGAACCCATCAAGCTTGGCAAAACGGCACTTCTTGTCTTTGTCTTTTTCGGACATGGCAATTACTCCTTTCATGAAGTTTCCTGCAGCCTAGGGGAGGGAGGCCGCTTTGTCAATGGTTTTTAACAAACAGATATACAAAAAGTTAGCTATTAGCTAATATCCATGGAGAATTTCAGCTGGTGGGGAACTCACGTTTGTGCTTCTTCGTCCAAAATTTCAAGTAATTCTATACCGATAGCGGTATCTTATAGTGGGAGGTCGGAATGGCTTTAGGGAAGAAATTGATGAAGAAGAGGAAAGAGAGGAACCTAACGCAAGAGGCGCTGGCTAAAGAACTCGGCGTTACATCAGCGTACATCAGCCAAATTGAGAAAGCCCAACGAAATCCTTCTTATGGTCTTCTAATCAAGCTGGCACATGTACTGGATATCACAGTTGATTATTTGCTTGCATCGGAAGATTCTCTATCGAAGGAACCATCGCTGCGGTTCATAGATAACGCCCTCCGCTTCTTCAACTCCAAACAACGTTCTAGAGTTATTGACTATATTCATCAAATCTCAGGCACCAAGAGATACAAGCAATTTCCTATCCTGAACTCCGTTGAGGAGTATTCCTCATTCATAGTAAGTCATCTTAAGTACAACAAGATCCCGGTAGATCCTTTTGAAATCGCTGATCAACTTGGCATCGACGTTATACTCTCAAAAAAGGAATTGAAGCATGAGGCGATGCTGTTCAAGAGCACCGAGCGTCCTACTATCATATTGGATTCCAGCATCGGTAGTTCGGCTCGGCAGAGGTTCACTGTCGCAACAATGATCGGTCACTTGGTTATCCCATGGCACTTGCGGCCGGTTTTTGAGAGAGAGAAAGAGAGAAGGTCATTGGACTTAGAAGATCAGCTGGAAATAGAGGCAAGGAAGTTTGCCGGAGAACTCTTGATCCCATCGAGGTTGGTGTGGCGAGATTTTGAAGAACTGGATCCGGATCTCGAGACTTTCGAGAATATCGCATATGGGAAATATGGTTGTTCAATGTTGGCAATTGCACACAAGTACATTGAAAAATATGCAAAGACAGCAGTCCTGATTACTTCCCGAGAAGGAAAACCAACAAGGGTTTATAGCTCCGGTCTCCCATACACGCTTTTAGAAAAACCCCGTGAAGGTTCTCTTGTGCTCACCTTCATCTCCAAACCTCCAAGTGAAAAGGAATACAGGAAAGGGTTCGTGGAACCTAATTGCTGGGTACTCAACCCGCCAAGGAATCTAAAGGTGCACGAAGAGACTTTGTTGGATCCGAAAGAAGGAGTAGCGGTCTCCCTGCTTAGGTTCAGTACTTGAGAGCGATCACAATAAATTGAGGGAGAAGTCTTCAAGATAAATGAGGTTTGCGTGTGAAAATAGGGGACACAACTCTGAATATAGATAGAAGATGAACGAGTGAGCCGGGGGATCTACCGCCTCGCGGAACTGCCCCCGATCAGCAACCCCGACCTCGTTACCGTCGGCCTCCGCTTCCCGAGCGCGGTGGTCTGTCTCGTCTCCGCCCTGTCCTTTCATGAAATCACCACCCAGGTCCCCCACGAGGTCCATCGCAATGCCTAGAGGCACTCGCACGCCTTCGCTCGCCCACCCGCCCATCCGGGTCCACCAATTCTCTGAGGCCGCGTACCGCTCCGGCATCGAGGAGCACCGGCTCGACGACGTGCCGATCAAGGTCTATAACCCAGAGAAGGCGCTCGCAAACTGCTTCAAGTTTCGAAACAAGATCGGGATGGACGTGGTGCTGGAGGCGCTGAGACTCTACAGGACCCGAAAGCGGTTCGACGTCGGCAAACTGCTCCATTACGCCAGGATCTGCCGGGTCGAACGGATCATGCGGCCCTACCTCGAGGGAGCGCTATGACCCCTCCAAAGAATCTTCCGATGTCCGTTCGCGATCGCCTCCTTGACCGTGCGAGGAGTGACAAGCGGCCCTTCGGTGAACTCCTTCAGTATTTTGCGGTGGAACGGTTCCTCTACCGGCTTATGCAGAGCCGCCATGCCGAGCGTTTCGTGCTCAAGGGCGCACTGATGCTGAGGGTATGGCGGTCGCCGGAGCAGCGGCCGACCATGGACATCGACATGCTGGGGGAGACGAGCAAACCTGGAGGCTGGTCACCGAGGTTGAACCCGATGGGATCGTCTTCGATGCCTATTCCATTGAGGCCGAACGAATCACTGAAGACGCGGACTACGAGGGGATCAGAATCCGTTTTCTGGGGCAGCTGGAGAGGGCGAGGATCCACATGCAGGTCGATATCGGATTTGGGGACGTGGCGTACCCCGAGCCTGCGAGAGCGGATTTCCCGGCCATGCTGGGTTTCCCCGCACCTCGACTGCTCTGTTACAGCCGTGAGAGCTCCATTGCCGAGAAACTGGAAGCCATGGTCAAACTGGGCGCCCTGAACAGCCGGATGAAGGATTTCTATGACCTCTGGGCACTATCTCGGCAGTTCGATTTCGATGGGGTCACGCCCACCGAGGCCGTCCGCCTGACCTTCGAACGAAGAGGTACGGGCTGTCTGCTGCGATTGAGGCCCGCCGAGTCATTCATCGAGTCGAAAGGAACACAGTGGACGGCCTTCAGAAAGATTGAAATACCCCCAGGGCTGGCTCGATCTTGGGGAAGGGGGGAGTTGAAGCTCCCTGCAGATTGATGCAGTGAGCTTCAATCTCTTGTTCGCCGCCGCCTTCGATAAAACCTGGAGGCTATCCCTCTGGAGTATGTCAGTCAAGCCCCATACCCGATAGTGGTCGAGAGGCGCAGGTCTCGAGGCTCCAGCGAGGTGCACACGGCATCGGCTGCTAAGACTTGTTCGTCCTGGTGGCTCCACAAACATGTCTTCCCAGCCTTTTCAACGCCTCCATGGAAAGAACGAGTATCCGGGAACAGGCATCGGTCTGGCCATAGTCGAGAAGATCGTGGAGCGGCATGGAGGAGCGATCACCGCCAGGAGCACTCCTGAAAAGGGATCGACGTTTATCATCACACTGCCGGCGGTCGGAACCGAAAACAACAAGTGAGCTTCAGTGAAGGATCCATTTCGCTGCCAACCCCTTCGTCTTTCTGTGACGATAAAACGGGGTCCTCAAAGGGATGCCGTGAAAGAACGGGCGCAGCCAACCAATGCGGGGATTAATTTAGGTTGAACCCATTCGTTTGGAGTTCGTTGACGGGCGTTCGGCAAGTGTGCTAATGGATACGACCAATGCCCTCCCTTTTAGGGGATTGTCAACTGAGAGAATATCGGCATCTCGTCCACGCCCTGAGGGATGCTCATACCCCAGTGCGGGCAAGGCCGAATGCAGCCTTTCCCCCGCTCCGATATCGCCCGGCATTTGGAGAGGGTCCATGCTTCCACGTCAGGACATTCCACACAAGACCGTCTCGGTCGGCATCCGGCCGGAGATCTACGAGATCATCAACAGAGATCTCTCTCCGAGAGAGTTCCACCTTCAAAGGGCCGAGAATCTGATCGAACTTACCGGGATTCTCAAGCAAGGGGTCCCGGACGTCGTCTATATGGCTGCGGATCTAACTGCGTTCGATCCGTTTGTCCTCTCATCCAGACTGGCCAAGGCCGGCGTCGCGGTACTCATGATCTCGGAGGTCCCCACCCGGGACGTGCTCATCAATGCGGCTAGACATGGGGCCATGGATTTTCTGGTCAGCCCCCTTCAACCCTCTGTGGCCGTAATGAAAACAAACCGGGCATTGATCAAGAAAGGCAAGAAGGCCCCTCTTGAGGGCCTGGAGAGGAAGATCGATTTCGGATCCGCCAAGACCCCTTACGAAAAAGTGAAGGTCGTCATCAAGAACATAAAGGAATTGCTCGCCCTTCCTTTCGCGGTGGTCAAGATCATCCGTCTCTGCAACGAGCCCAATGTTAATATCAAAGACCTTGAACTGGCGGTCAAATCCGACCCCGCTATCGCGGCCATGATCATGCGGCGCTCGAACTCCGCGATCTTCGGCAGTGCCGGGCAGGCCACGAGCATCCAGAGGGCCGTCTTCAGGATCGGAATGAGGGAAACCAGGAATATCGCCGCGTCCTTTTCCGTGTTTAAGCTCTTCACAAAAGAGGAAAAGAGCTTCGGGTTCAACCGGGTCTGGTTTTGGCTGCATTCCCTTACCGCCGGGATCTGCGCACAAATCCTAGCGACCATACTCAAACATCAGCAGCCCGAAGACGCGTTTCTGGCCGGACTTTTACATGACATTGGCAAGATGGTCCTGGATGATTTCATCAACGAGGAATTCGACAAGGCGATCCGCATGGCCAATACGGAAAGGATCCCCATGAGGATGGCCGAGAACTCCGTTTTTCAGACCACCCACTCCTATGTCGGGTCCAAGCTCGTCCAGATGTGGGGATTTCCCTCCGTAATTGCCGACGGCATCGGGCAACACCATCTCTATCAAAAACTCACCGAGACGAACAATGGTCTCTCGTTGGGCGCCATTGTGTGTATGGCGAACCAGATGTCCAAGGCAATGCAGGTCGGAAGCGGCGGGGACCATATAGCCGAACGAGAGCCCTCATTCCTTTGGAAGCGGGTTCCCAAGGATCTACCCTGGAGAAAAATCCTGGGGAAGGTCCTCGGCGAGCTCAATGCCTACACGGAGGTTCTGGAGATCCCACCGGAGCAATTCCGGATGGATCTGATCGAGTCCCAGAGGGGAAAGGTCGGTATATTCCTCCCGGGGACAGACCATTTCGCGCCTCTTCTTCAGATCGCTCTCGAGCGTGAAGGTTTTGAGCCCGTTTTCTTGTCCTCACTAGAGAGCCGCAATTTCGAAGAAAAGCAGATGGCTCTCATCATAGGAGATCTCACCTCCGTACAGGACGGGGAAGAGGCGAGCAATCTCCAGAAGGGGATATCCTCCCTCCATGAGAAAAACATTATCCTTCCGCCAGCCGATAGAAAGAATACCCCCCTCCACCTGGATTTTTTCTGGCTGGAATCTCAGTTAAGGCACGTCCTGGGGCCATAAAGGACAAAACGGCAAACGCCGATCATTCGATCCAGCCGGCTATGCTACGGCGCTCGCCTTCAAGCCTCTCTTCTGTGAATAGTTCATTCCTGTGAGAAGCGCAGGTATTAGGGTCACCAGGCCCGCGAGGATTGACCTCGGTGCCAAAGGCATATTCCTTGCATGCCTTTTGTTCCAGCAAAACGAAAAGTCCTATTACCCACGGCGATTTCTTACAGATCCTAAGATCGAGGGGAACCAACCATGGACGTTTATGTGGGAAGACAGCCGATTTTCGGTAAGAACAAGAAAATTTTCGGATATGAGCTCCTTTTCAGAGACGGAATTTCCAACATGTTCCCTGGAACCGACGGTGAATCGGCCACCTCCAAGGTGCTGTCCAATTCCTTTCTCTCCATCGGCATCGAAGAGATCACCGCCGGGGCAGCGGCTTTCGTCAATTTCCCCGAAGCATTGATCGTCAAAAAGATACCGCTCATGTTCTCCCCCCGGGTCTTGGTGGTCGAAGTTCTCGAAGATACCGGCCCCAGCGCCGATGTGGTTGAGGCATGCAGGGAGCTTTCCAGCCGCGGTTATCTGATAGCCCTGGATGACTTCTCTTACAGACCCGAGTACCGGGTGCTCCTGCCGCATGTAAACATCGTCAAACTTGATTTCCGCGCCCAGGATCCGGACGCTCTGAGAGAGACCATGCAAGAATTAAAAGCCTTTCCCCTGAGTCTCCTGGCTGAGAAGGTGGAAACTCACAGTGAATTCCACGCCTCGCTGGATATGGGGTTTTCCTATTTCCAGGGGTATTTCTTCAGTAAGCCGGAAGTCCTCTGCGGAAAGGACATTTCCGTCCCCAGATTGAATCTTCTTAGAATCATGGCCGAGGCGAATAAGGAAGACTTCGAGTTCAACAAACTGGAGGAGATCATCACCCGGGAATTGGGGATCTCCTATAAGCTTCTGAGGTATGTGAATTCAGCCTACTTCAGGCGTCGAGAGAGCATCTCCTCCATCAAGCAGGCCATCGTGCTGCTGGGGGAGAGGCAGATCAGGCAGTTCGTTTCGCTCATTGCAATGTCCAACCTGGCCCAGGACAAGCCCGGTGAGTTGATTAGAATCTCGGTCGTCAGGGCGAAGTTTTGCGAGCTCGCAGGGAGCCGGGATGGAGGCAAAACAGATGTAGACGAGCTCTTCACGCTTGGGCTCTTCTCGCTAATCGACGCGGTCATGGACGATTCCATGGAAACCCTGATGGAGAAACTGCCCCTTTCAGACGATATCAAGAAGGCCCTGATCAGCGGCGAGGGAATCCTGAGCGATTATCTGAAACTCGTGATCGGCTACGAGCGGGCTGATTGGGGAAATACGGCCCTCGCAGCCTCCAGGCTCGGCTTGAACGAAGAGAGTCTTCCCAGATGCTTTAAAGAGGCGCTGAGTTGGGCCAATTCATTCTCGGATCTCTGACCTCATCCAAGAAGATACACAAGAAGAGAGGGTACGGCACGAGTCTGGGCGACAAGGGAGGGTTTGCCCTCCACCCTCAAGAGCAACGATGAGGCCTGCGAGGTCATCATCGAGACCAGGGAGGCCGCAGGCTACACCCCCGACCAAGAGCAGGCCGTCGACCTGGATCCAGCGGCCGGCTCCTTTCTGAAGATGGTACCTTGACCTGCCTTCGGTGGCTTCCGTCCTTTTCGACCGCCTGTACACACCAATACGCCGCAAGGCCCGATAAGAGAATTCCTGGCCCATCCATTTTTCCTGTCACACCCTGCCACATCCTGCCCGCCTTCTTTGATTCCAAAACCGCTTGAGCTCTATCCTTGGACCCGCATGCTTGAGAAACACTCCAAGGCGGGAACCGGATCGGAGCATGGCCATGAAAAGAAGGCGAATCATCAAGGACAGGTCGAGGATCCCGGGCATCTCCGTTGGTGAGGAAGTGGACACCAGCGTCGGGGAGAAGAAGAAGGTCTGCTTCAACATCAACGGAAGGTGGGTCTTCAGGATGGTCGATCCTGGATGGAGGGCGCCTGGGAGACCACAAAAGGGCAGAGGGCGGAAGACAGATGTCGGAGATCGGAAGTCAGAAGCCAGAGGGCAGCCGCCGCCGCGCCGGAGTGGCGCTATGGCGCGCCACGTAGGCGGGAAGTCAGAGAGCAGAGATCGGAGAACAGGGACAAAGGGCTCGGGCACCAAGAAGGGTGCCAAGGCAAAGGAAGGAGACGGGGAATGAAGGCGAAATGGACGGTGATGATCTACATGGCAGGGGATAACAATCTCGACTCCGCGGCGTTGGACGACATCGAGGAGCTGGCCCAGGTCGGCAGCTCCGCAAAGGTCAACGTCCTGGTGCAGCTGGATAGAGACGGCGACCTCCGGACCAGGCGATTTTGCATCAGCAAGGGCGGAGGGTACCGCAAGGATTGCATCGAGACCTTCGGGGAGACCAACACCGGGGACCCGAAGGTGCTTTCGGACTTCATCAACTGGGCCATCGAGAAATACCCGGCGGACCGCTACTTCCTCATCCTCTGGAACCACGGGAGCGGCTGGTGGGACGAGCCCGACCGGGCCTTCAGGCTGATCAAGCGAAACATCGGTTACGACGACCACTCGGGCGGCGATTCCCTGGACAACCGGGAACTGAAAGACGTGCTCACGAAGATCTCCCAAGGTCTGGGGAAGCGGATAGAGCTGATCGGCATGGATGCCTGCCTCATGACCATGGTGGAGGTGGCCTACCAGATCAGGGAGAGCGCCATGGTGATGGTGGGATCCGAGATCGAGGAACCCGGGGACGGCTGGCCTTACGACCAGGTCATCGGGATCCTCACGAAGAGCCCGGGCAGCGCCCCGGCTACCATGGCCCGAAAGATCGTGAGCGCCTACATCGCATGCTACCAGGGAGCCGGTGAGCCGGTCACGCAGTCGGCGCTCAACCTCGAGAAGATCGGGGATGTGGTGAAAGCGCTCGATCTCTTCTCGAAGGAGTTGATTGCCGCCCTTGATGGTAATGAAAGGGGTGCTCTCCTGAAGGCCATTGGTTCTGCGTGGGAGCGAAGCCCCAGGTTCTTCTATGACTGCTACGTGGACCTTTACCGGTTTACCAAGCTCCTGAGGGACCGCTTCTCAGGGGAGGGGGTCCGGAAGGCGGCGGAAGAGCTCCTCCTAGCACTCAGACCCGGGAGCAAGAAGGCGGTCCTTTGTCAGAAACACCTCGGGATAGGGGTCAGGAGCACCTACGGCCTCTCCGTCTACTTCCCCCTGTCGGAGATCAACCCGAAATACCGGACCCTGGATTTCTACCAGGACTGCGCGTGGGGGAGGTTCATCGAGAAATTCCTCTCCTGTGAGTGAGGGTCAAGCCATGGAAAACCTGGAAGCCTGCATCATCGAGATCAAGAAGGCCATCGCCCGGATCGAGGAGCAGACCAGGACCATCTTCAAGAACCTGGCGGAGTTCAAAGCCTCCTCCGAGAGGCTCCACGCAGAGCACTTCGATGCTGCCAACTCTCTCAGGAAAGAGGCATCGGAGATGTACCGGCACCTGGACGTGCGGGTTTCAAGGCATGGTGTGGACATCGTCGGCATCCAGCGAAGTCTTGCCAAGATGGAGAAGCTACTCCAGGAGATCGCCCAGGGCTCGGCCAGGACCCGGGGGATTGCGATGGGGTTGGGGATGGCAGGGGGAGCGGTTGTCTCCATCCTTACGCTCCTTGCCCAACTCATGAGGTGAGGAAGGTCCCCGGGAAGAATCCCGGGACTGACGAGACGTCCCAGAGAGGACGGCAACAGAGAAAGGAGGTGAAAGGAGATGTCCAGCAGGCAGGAACTGATCGAGAAGTTCGCGAAGAAGGCCAATCTGCCCAAGAAGAATGCCGGGGCGTACCTCGGGATCATCCTCGAGGTGATTCAGCTCATCCTGGCAAAGTCCGGCGAGCTGAAGCTCCCCGGGTTCGGGGCCTTCAAAGCCAAGGCGGTCCCGGAGAGGGAGGGAACCAACCCGCTGACCAAGCAGAAGGTCACCTTCTCGCCCGGTATCAGGGTGAGCTTCAAACCGGGCAGGCCCTTCAAGCAGGAGATGCTCGGGGGGAGCTTCGCGGCCAAGGCGGAGAAGGCCAAGGCAGGCAAGTCCGGGAAACGGAAGAAGTAAACCTCTTTCAGGGAGGAGGTTGGTCCCCAATCTCCTCCCTCCTTTCATGAGAAGATATTCCCATGGAACCAACCCTCAATCTACTCTTCGCCCCTGAAGACAGGCTCATGGATTTACTCCAGAAGGAGTTCCTCTCCGCCCGGAAGACGATCGACATCGTCGTTTATCTCCTGGGTTCGAAGACCGTCGCCAATGCGATCATCAAGGCACACCAGCGAGGGATCGCCATCCGGATGATCATCGACGGCAAGGTAGCGAGGACCAGGTATTCGGCGCACAAATCCTTGCTCAAGAAGGGCATCGATGTCAGGCCCCTTCGTGTCACCGGCGGCTCCATGCACACCAAGTTCACGCTGATCGACGGCAGCAAGGTGATCGCCGGAAGCGCCAACCTCACCAACGACGCCAATTATCGGAACCACGAATTCATGATCGTTTCGGAAGATCCTGCGATCACCGCGGGCTTCTCCTCCAAGTTCGAGTCTCTCTGGACCACGTTGAATAAACAGACGCCCTAGTCGGGGGAGAGAGGAAGGTAAGGAGAGAGGGGGGTTGGGGGGTGAGGGGTATATAAGGAATTGATTCAATCAATTGATTGAATCATTTTTTGAGGAAAAATGCAGGCTGATATCCATTTTTATGGGGTTTATGCACTTGCCCGTGCTGCCGGAATTGACTCGAAAACGGCAAAAACAATCGCCTACGCCTCACAGTTCGTGGATGATGCCGTTGATGATGAAGCTATAATCCTCACCATTCAGAAGGCCTTCCTACCAACCATCACCAGCCACAAACCCATCGATTACGAGAATGCCATCCCCGGAGATCAATGGAGGGTGTGGATACCCTTCCACTTCCTTCCGGGGAACGACCCTGGATCAACCACCTTCATCGAGAGGATGGTCTGCCGAAAGGATAGCGATCCGGCCAGGAGGATGCTCAGACATGCACTCGATCCTTCGAACAGCGCTCTCTGGCCACACCTGATCGGCATTGCCGCCCATGTCTATGCGGATACCTTCTCCCATTTCGGGTTTGTCGGGATCGCCCATCCTTGGAACAAGGTGAAGGGCGACTCGATCGAGGCCTCGGAAGAACATTCACCATCAATCCTCGAGTACATCCAAAACAAGTTCGAGGACTTCAAGATGAGGTTTGCCGGCGGCTTTGCCGAGATGATCCCCGTCGGGCATGGATCGGTCGCGAGCTATCCCGATAGGCCCTACCTGAAGTGGCGATTCGAGTATGAGGATGGGAAGCACACTCAGGAGGAGATGGTTCGAGACAATGTGTTCCATTTCATGGATGGGTGCAGGGGACTCTATGGCTTCTTCCGGGACTTCTCCAGGATCTATTTCGATGGGCGCGATCTCGTCGGCCATCGGGCATGGAAGGATATCAAGGACCTGGTCGAGAGCATCCTCAGGCGAGAGGCCCCGCTGGATGAAAGGATCGGGGCATGGAAGGAGGCTATCTCAGCAGGGCATTTCTGCGAGGTCTCGGAGATCGATTGCGATATCAGCTATGACCCGGCTCTCTGGAGGCCCTGTGCGACGGGGGAGGCATTCCCGGAGGAGTGCGACCCGCAACGATTCTTCATGGCCGCATGCTTTCACCGCAACTATGTCCTTCTGGATCTCCTCCCAGAGATAGGTCTTCTCTTGTGACAGGCCGATGAAAAGAATCCATCTGCGGCGTTACCCTTATCCTTCGTCACTGCGACGTACTTCAAATGTACGACTCGTTCCTCAGGATTTCGGAAGCCTTGCATCTGAACCCTCTTGATCGGCCTGTAAATGAGCATGTTCGGGACCGGCTGGAGGCAGATTGTCAGCATCGCATGTATCGGGAGGATTCTGAAAATGGCATCGAGAAAGATCGAGGATCTTCATGAGAGCGTCAGGAGCAAGGCGGAGGCCTTCCTTCGTGAATGTGGAGAGAGAGGCATTGCCATCCTGATCACATGCACCTTGCGAAGCATGGAGGAACAGGCGGCACTCTATGCTCAGGGAAGGGAGGAGGTTACAAAGGTCAACGAACTGAGAAGGCTCGCAGGGATGCCGCCCCTGGGGCCTGAGAACAGGATTGTTACCAACGCAAGGCCTGGATATTCTCTTCACAACTTCGGGCTGGCCTTTGACGTAGTGCCCCTCGATGGAGGAAAGCCCATATGGAATTCATCCCATCCCGTCTGGCAGCGGATAGGGAATAACGGGAAAGGCGTCGGACTCGAATGGGCCGGAGAGTGGAAGAGGTTCAGGGAGTATCCCCATTTTCAGTACACATGCGGCCTTACCCTTGCCGAGATCCGAGAAGGGAAAAGGCCTGTGATCGAAACCGTACCTGTGGGGCTGTCATGATAATCAATTGCCATTGCCACATCTTCAGCCTGGAGTATGTTCCGAAGGGGTTCAGGAATCGATTCCTCCTGGACACTCGGAACCCCCTACATCGACTCATCCACCGGCTGCTCAGGACCATTCTCCCCGATGGGTCCAGCCTCGAGAACTTTCTTGATTTCGCCGGCCTTGCCATTTCCGAGATCTCAGAGACATTGGTCAAGGAGATGGACCAGGCAGGGATCGAATTGTGTACACCCCTCATGATGGACATGGAATTTTGCGAACCATTCGGCGGTCAGGTGAAGTGCTTCGAAGATCAGATCTCGGAGACGATTGAAGCCGTCGAGGCGATGAACAGGAAGAGCGGCCGGCCGCGTATGCTGCCCTTCATCGCCGCCGATCCTCGGAGGAAGGATGTGGTAGACATTGTGATCGGTGCACTTCAAGGAGGAGCATTCAAAGGTGTGAAGATCTACCCGGTTATGGGATTCACACCGGATGACCGGAGACTATATCCCATTTACGATTATTGCATGAGAAACGAGATCCCCGTCACCACGCATTGCGAGAACGGAGGTGTCCCCGGGCTTGACGATTATTACCACCTGGCCCACCCGGGTTATTGGAAGACCGTTATATCGGATTTCCCAGAGCTGAAGCTGAACCTCGCCCACAACGACCGGACTGGGAACTCGTGGCAGCCGGTGATCACAGACTTGATCATGATGTACCCCAACGTCTACACGGATATTTCCTACGACAGGGAGATGTTCTACAAGCCCGCGAGATATTTCAAGAGCATCAAGACGATGCTGAACACTCCCAAGCTCCAGGAAAGAGTTCTTTATGGAACGGACTGGTACATGGGAAGGTATCTCTGGACGGAAGCCTCCTACCTCAACTGGTTCACCGCATACTCCAGGAAGATCCCGTGGTGCCGCATCGAATTCACCGAGGACGAGATAAGAAGACTGACGGAAGAGAACCCCAGGTCCTTCCTGGGCATGAACCGAATCAAAGCGACCTGTCGGAGGCATTGAAGAGACCTCGGAAGATGACCCCGACCTTTCCTATTCACCCCGGCCTGACCCCTCCATTCACAGCCTGCCTGAGCATCAATTCTGATAGAAAAACCCCAGCGAGAAGCCTTTCCAATTTCAGATCCCGGACAGGAGAAGAGGATGGCCGCCCCCTGGACGGGTGCGGCTTTGCTCATGGCAGGCCTGGTGGGTAGGGCAAGACCCTGGACGGGTCTTGCTGATCAGCCCTGAGGGAGTCGGGTCTGGACGGCCCTCCTTGCGGTACCGCATCGATCGTGCTGCAGGTCCGGTCTGGACGACCGGCCCTTGAACAGCCTTGGTGGGTTCCACGAGATATGTGGTTTGGCTGAGGAAGCAGGCTTCAATCTATCTTACATGTATTGAGCCTTTAGGTGAGCCTGCTTACTATCCTGCCCCCGCCCCCCCGCCCCCCCGCCCCCCTGGTTCCATGCTGTGTGCTTCCTGGACCGTGCCGTCACAGTTTTTGCAGTTCCAGATTCATCGTCGTCCAACGAAATAGAGTCATGGTGAGTGCTATCTCCCTCATTCCATCAATGCCAGGCAAAAACTGCGCCGGCACTCCGCCCTGCTCGACCCCACGTCCTTCTTACTGACAACGCTCTTTCCACCACCAATAGAAGGACCCGCCCACCCACCCTTAAAGGAAGGACTTTTAGCCCCTCTCAACAACGCTTTCCATTGTCCCTCCATAAAGGGAGCAACTCAAGGTAGTAGGGCTAAGAGCTGCGAGGTGCCCCCAAAAAAGATCACTGCACCATATTCTAAAGGAGATCTTTTTTGGCTCCCCCACGCATCTCTAAGCCCTCTCCACCTTGACTTGCCCCCTTTATTC
>JAGUZM010000445.1 GCA_020060805.1 Deltaproteobacteria bacterium
GCTTCCTTGGGATTTGTTTGTTGTTGGCGCAACAAAATCTCCCATGAGGAGGACACCTTTTTCAATCAGTTCCTAAAATCGTTCTTGGACAAGAGTGAGCCCTGATATAAAGAAATCGGACTGAAGATGAAAAGACGGCGACACGCAAAAAATTTGCCGAACATGCTCTACGCAGACCCCAAGGGCCGGGTCTACGATCATCCGCATTATAAAATGACCGGGTTTTCAGGCAAAACACCACAGCCCCTTTCCGCAGATGACCTCATTCCAATGCCGGAGTACAGCAAGCTCTTCTTTATCCCCGATTGCCCGGCCGTCGGGTGGGACCCCTCGAGAAAAGAATACGTGACGGTTCCGGAAGTGGAAACAGAGGGCGCCTTGACGAAAAGCTTTGCCGTAGCCGCTTTTCCGGAGGCAGGGCTGGTTCGGAGCCACCTCCCCGCCGCAGACTACCGGAGGAAAACCTACACCCTTCCCATGTGGGGTTATACGGCGGTCGGCTACGGGGATGACAAGTACTGGATTGCGGCCTTCCGGGTGGAGGATAACGCCAAATGGGATCCCCGGAACTACGACGACCGAAAGCTCGTCCCAGCCATCAAAAGGTACGTTAAGCAAAGCTCGTCCGGCCCTCTTCTGAACCACCTGATCGCATGCGCCACCACCAACCACTGTTTCGCTGCCAAGAACCTCTTCCTTCGCAGGTGGGAAGCGCCCATGCCCGTGAGCAGGGGCTGCAATTCCAGTTGCCTGGGGTGCCTCTCCCTCCAGAAGGATCCTTCCTGTGAAGCATCCCACCAGAGAATCTCCTTCAAGCCGACCAGGGAGGAGATCGTTTCCATTGCCGTGAGGCACCTGAACGAAGCTCCTGAGCCTGTCGTGAGCTTCGGCCAGGGCTGTGAAGGCGAGCCCCTGACAGAGTACCGGCTGATCGCAGAGAGCATCAGGGAGATCCGAAGGAGAACCGACAGAGGAACCATCAACCTGAACACGAACGGGAGCTCGCCGGAGAGGATTCGGATGATCGCCGAGAGCGGGCTGGATTCGATAAGGATCAGCATGAACAGCGCGAGGAAGGGATTCTACGAAGCCTACTACCGTCCGAAGGGCTATGGGTTCAAGGACGTGGTCGCCTCGATTGCCTTATCCGAAGACCTTGGCCTCTACACCATGGTCAACTATCTCGTCTTCCCTGGCATCACGGATCAGGAAGCGGAGATAGAGGCGCTGGAGAAGCTGATCCGAAAAACAGGGCTTCATTTTCTTCATCTGAAGAACCTGTGCATCGATCCCCAGCTTTACCTGGACAGCATGCCCGCGTCAAAATCAGCGGCCGTCGGGATGAAGACCATGGCCGGGATGCTGGCAAAGGCATTCCCGGGCATGGACATGGGCTATTTCAACCGGCCCTTGAGATGAGGGATGGGACGGCGGCCCGGAAGAACCTGTTTCCGCGGGGCCGGGAGGGGCACCTTGCCGGCTGGTGTCGCGACCCAGGGTTATACGGAAGCCTCTCACAGCCCGATGGTTTCCCGGAAGCGCATGCAGTTTACGTCGTTGTTGTGGTGGTCGAGAAAGGCTATTTTCCGGACGTTCTTGTAGGCCTTTTCCCTGGCCGCCTCCAGGGTCGAATCACCGGCCACCACATGGAGAACCCTGCCGCCATAGGTGACAAGGCCTTTCTCCTGATCTTCGTCTACCCCCGCAAAGTAGATCGCGACGCCCTTGCCGATATCGTCAAGCCCCACAATCCTGTGCCCTTTTCCGTATCTGCCGGGGTAGCCCTTGTTCCAGCCGCGAGCCGCCTTGGATCTTCCTTCCATGGCGATGACATCCACGTAGTGCTGCTGGTTCCACACCTGTTTGACCGTGTCCAACGTTCCATCCCAGACCGCCGTGGCGATTTCGAAAAGATCCGTGCTCAGTTTACGAGCCAGCACCTCCCATTCAGGGTCTCCGTGCCTTACGTTGATTTCAAAGACGTCCAGGTTCTCGTAGGGATCCAGGTTCAGGCCGAAATAGAGGACCCCCTTGTATTCCCAGCCGAGCTGGTTGTAAACGGCATTGACGAAGGGGTTGACGATTTCTTTGATGATGCGGTTGACAAGCCATGGGCTCACGAGTTTATGGGGGCAGTAGCAGCCCGTTCCTCCGGTATTCAGGTTCCCTCCGAACTGCTCGATGGACTCTGTGTCGTCCGGGTCAAAAGCGGGTTTGTAGTCCTGGGCGAACATCCTGAGAGGCATGGCGTGTTTGCCGTCCAGGTAAACAAAAAAGGAGATCTCTGTTCCGTATTTTCTCTCTTCAACAACCACCCTGTTTCCCGAATCCCCGAATATTTTTTCCACCATGATCTTTTCAATGGCCGCCTCTGCCATCGGCGCATCATCGCACACGATCGCCCCCTTTCCCGCGGCAAGGCCGTTCGCTTTGACAACCACCTGATAGCCGATGTTCCGCACGTATTCCTTCGCTTTCAGGCGATCATCGAAAACCCTGTACTCCGGCTTGGGAACCCCTATTTTTGCCAGGAGGTCATCGGTGAAGGCGCGGTCGCTTTCCAGGCGGACGAATTCCTTTCTGGGGCCGAGGGTCCGTATTCCCCCCTGGTTCAGCACATCGATCAATCCCTGTTCGAGAGGGTTCTCAGACCCCACGTCCACGAGGTCCACTCCATTTTCAATACAAAAATCAGCAAGCTGGGAGAAATCGTTCGTGCGGACGACTTCGATCAACCCCCTTTTGCCTTTAGGGGTGTGCAGAACGCCGGGATTTCCGGGCGCAAAATAGACTTTATCCACGTGCTGACTGTCCGCATAGGTGTCGGCAAGACAGTGATCTCTACCGCCGGAACCATAAACGAGCACTTTCATGATTCACCATCCACGAAAGACCTTCAGGCAGGAGATGGGACGCGCCAGAGCAGGCCAATATCCTGCAATGAAGAATGACGAAGCTTTACGATGAAACTGATGGAGAGGGAGTATAGGGAAGAGGGGGCTCCCCTGTCAAGGCTGGATTGTCCCAAGGCTTCACCCCAGGTCGCGGGGAGCATCCCTCGACGGCCTCATTTTTTGTTTGTAAAGCGCTCTTTTTTGCGCTTTAATACGCAAAAAACCGAACGATCTTCAGAGAGTTGTAGCTAGTCCGTAAGTTTCATCGCCCCCCGTGTTTGAGCGCTTGCCCGGTTATCCGGAGGAAAAGATGAGGGTCTCAGGACAAGTTTTTCTCTGCTCCCTGGCCGTGGTTTTGCTTCTCTATGGGTGCTCCTCTGAAGAGACGGATTTTTCACCTCCTCGACAAACGCAAAAGGTGATGAAAACCGCGCCGGATTCGGAAGCGAAAAAGCCAACTCCTGCCCCTGCCCCCGCAGGGGAGGAGAAAAAGGCGGCCACCGTCGAACGGGTCGAAGAGAAACCCGTCGCAGAGGAAAAAAAGGCCGAAGCCCCGAAGCCGGCGGCGGTACAGGGAGAGCGAAAAGGGGTCGAGGGCGGGTACTATGTGGTGAATAAGGGCGACACCCTCGCTGCTATCGCGGCAAGGGATGACGTCTACCAGGACCGTCTCAAATGGCCAATCCTCGTCAGGTTCAACCTGGGTGAACTCGCGACTCTCCCGGTGGGCCCGGATTTTCACGAGAGGGAATTGCCACCGGGAATGCGAATGAAAATCGTACTGCCCCGGAGCTCAAGACCGAGCGGGAAAAAAGGGGCAGACCCTATATGGGTCGTCAATGTGTTGTCATCCAAAACCGATGAAAAGATCGTTCCCCCTGCCGTGGCACTCATTAAAGAAGGCTATCCCGTCTATATCGCTCGCGGCGAGGTCAAAGGCGCGGCGTGGATGAGGCTCCGGGTCGGTTTTTTCAGGAAAAGGGCGGAAGCGGATGAGCTCGGGAAAAAGATCAAGGATTTCATGAAATATGACGATTCATGGACGGCCAAGGCGGACAGGAAAGAGTTCGATGAATTCAGAGGCTTCTTGAACGGCGCGCCCTGATGGCCGCGATTCCGCCTCCAGGCCGGCGCCGTCTCCAGGCAGGGGGCAATGTCCCGCGAGGATGATTAGATTACTTTTCGGGACGTGAGAGGAAAACGGGAAAACAAAGGGCTATGAAAGAGAAAAAGGTCGTTGTAGGCGTGACGGGAGGCATAGCTGCCTACAAGGCAGCCGAACTGGTGAGGCTTTTGGTTAAAGCCGGGGCGGACACAAAGGTCGCCATGACGTTTTCAGCCACCCGGTTCGTCACCCCCCTGACTTTCGAGGCCCTCTCTGGGAACAAGGTGATCTGGGATATGTGGGGTGCTGGGACCTCGGCCATGGACCACATCTATTGGGGCCAGGAAGCGGATCTCATCATCATCGCGCCGGCCACGGCCAACGTCATCGGTAAACTGGCCCATGGAATCGGAGACGACTTCCTCTCCACGATGGTCATAGCCGCGACAGCCAAGATCCTGGTCTGCCCGTCCATGAACAGCAATATGTACCTGAATCCGGCGGTGCAACACAACGTGAAGCTGCTCAAGGAAAGGGGTTGGGCGGTCATGGAGCCGGGCGAGGGGGAGCTTGCGTGCAGGACCGAAGGACCGGGGCGTTTGCCCGAACCCGAGGAGATTCTGGAAGAAGCGAAGGCCTTGGTGACGGAAAAAGATCTCTCGGGCCTCAGGATTCTGGTGACCGCAGGAGCGACCGTCGAGCCCATCGACCCTGTCAGGTACCTGACGAACCGGTCGACGGGCAAGATGGGGTATGCCCTGGCAAGGGCCGCGATGATGCGGGGAGGGGAGGTCACACTGGTGAGCGGACCGACGAACCTGAACCGGCCGAGAGGCCTCTCCTTCGTGCCCGTGAAGACGGCGGAGGAGATGAAAGAAGCGGTCATTGAACGATCCCGACCGTGTGACGTGATCATCAAAGCAGGGGCGGTGGTGGACTACAGGCCGAAGGAAAAAGCTCCGCACAAGATCAAGAAGGCTAAGGAGACCCAGAGCCTGGAACTGGTCCGTAACCCCGATATTCTCGGTGAACTGGGCAGGATGAAACGAAAAAGCCGCTCCCTGCTGGTGGGTTTTGCGGCGGAGACGCAGGATTTGATCGCCAATGCGACGGAGAAACTCAGGAAGAAGAACCTTGATCTCATCATCGCGAACGATGTTTCGAGAACGGATGCGGGGTTCGAAGCGGACACGAATGCGGTGAAGGTGATTTACAAGGATGGCCGAGCCGAAGAAATCCCCCTGATGCCAAAAGATGAACTGGCAGATCAGATCCTGGACAGGGTCAAGCAAGTGTGGGAGAAAGGGTCGTGAAACCCGGAACGGAACTGGCTGAAATCGTCGCCCACCTGAAGAATCTCATGGCCTTCGATGAATCCATAGGGCTTGATCCGCCCCGGGTGACATCTTCCGTCTCACGCTATCTTGAGGGCGCATCCGGCATCGTCAGGACTCTGGAGGATCTGAGGAGCCATATCGGCGATTGTAAGCGGTGCAAGCTCAGCCGGGGCAGAAAGAACCTCGTCTTCGGGGAGGGGTCTTCCAAGGCCCGCCTTGTTTTTGTGGGCGAGGCGCCGGGGCGAGAAGAGGATCTTGCGGGGAGGCCTTTTGTGGGAGATGCGGGCAAGCTTCTCACCAAGATGATTGAAAACGGGATGGGACTGAAGCGCGAGGAGGTCTATATCTGCAATATCGTGAAATGCCGGCCTCCCAACAACCGGGATCCTGAAAAAGACGAGATCGCCACGTGTATTCCCTTTTTAAAGGAGCAACTCAGGATCATCCAACCTGAGGTGATCTGTGCCCTCGGCCGGGTCGCCGGCCAGAGCCTGATGGGAAGGGGTTTCAACATCACGAAAGAGAGAGGCCGGTGGGTGTCTTACATGAATGTTCCTCTCATGCCGACTTTTCACCCTGCGTACCTGCTGCGCTATCCTGCTGCGAAACGGCAAACATGGGAGGATCTCAAGGAAATCATGAGGTGCCTGGGCCTGGAGGTCAAAAAAAATGCGTAAGATTCCAAAAAGCCTTGTGCTATCCATTGTCGCGTTGGGAGCGTTCCTTGCCGGTTTGGTGTTCCTGGGCAATACTCCGGGATGGGGCAAGCGCGGCGAGGTGATCATCATCGATGTGGAAGGCCCTATCAACCCGGCCTCAGCCAGCTTCTTGGCGCGGGGCGTCGAGGAGGCGGAAGAGACGGATGCGAGCCTGGTCATCGTCCGCCTGGATACGCCCGGCGGTTTGGCCAGTTCCATGCGAACGATGGTCAAGACGATCCTGAACTCCCGAGTTCCCGTAGTTGTGTTCGTCGCTCCTAAAGGGGCCGGAGCGGCTTCGGCCGGGGTCATGGTGACGGTGGCGGCCCATGTGGCGGCCATGGCCCCCGGAACCAATATCGGGGCGGCCCATCCTGTCGGCGCGGGCGGCAAAGAGATCGATAAGACCATGTCGGAGAAAGTGGTCAATGACATGGCCGCTTACGGCCGGGGCATTGCCCAGGAAAAAGGAAGGAATGCGGACTGGGTGGAAAGAGCGATTCGTGAAAGCGTCTCCATCACGGCTGAAGAAGCTGTGGAAAGGAAAGTGGTTGACCTTGTAGCGGCGGACGTCGATGAGCTCCTGAAGATTCTGGACGGCAGAGAGGTGGCTCTCAAAGATGGAAAGAGGGTGATCAGCAGCAAAGACCTCGCAAAGCGCTACTATCAGCCGGGTTTCAGAGACAGGGTCCTGCGGGTTATCAGCGATCCGAACATCGCCTATATCCTCATGATGATCGGGCTGGCGGGATTATACTTTGAGCTGGCACACCCGGGTGCGATCTTTCCCGGTGTGATCGGCGCCATTTCGCTCATCCTCGCCTTCTATTCGTTCCAGACCCTGCCGGTCAACTATGCCGGGCTGCTGCTCATCGCCCTGGCCATCGTCCTCTTCATCGCGGAAGTGAAGATCGCAAGCTATGGGATGCTCTCCGTGGGAGGGGTCATCTCCCTCGCCCTGGGGTCCATCATGCTCTTTGAGGATGTGGGTGTGTCCCTCCGGTTGATGGCTCCCACCATCATTCTGGTGGGCGGGTTTTTCGTCATTGTTTCCACGCTCGCCTTCCGGGCCTATCGATCCAGGCCCAAGGGAGGAATGGAGGGGTTGATCGGTGAGATCGGCCTGACCAAGGAGCCGATAGATCCGGAAGGGCTGATTTTCGTGCACGGTGAGTACTGGCGCGCCAAATCGGCTGAAAAGATCGAGCCCGGAGAAAGGGTCGAGGTCGAGAGCGCTGAAGGGCTGATCCTGAAGGTCAAGAAAGCGGCCAGGTAAATCGCTTTTCATTCTATCATCTGAGAAAGGGGGGTTTCTTCTATGTTTTGGATTCTTGCACTGGTTCTCGTCGTTTTTTTCCTCGCCTCAGCCATCAAGATCCTGCGTGAGTATGAGAGGGGGGTGATCTTCAGGCTGGGGCGGGTCATCAAGACCAAGGGGCCCGGACTGATCATTCTTATCCCTATCATCGATAAAATGGTTAAGGTCAGCCTTCGCCTGGTGACAATGGATGTGCCGCCTCAGGATGTGATCACGCGGGACAACGTTTCCGTGAAGGTCAATGCGGTGATCTACTTCAGGGTCATGGACCCGACCAAAGCGACGATCGAGGTGGAGAACTTTCTTTTCGCCACGTCACAGCTCGCGCAGACGACGCTGAGGAGTGTGTGCGGTCAGGTGGAGCTGGACGAGTTGCTCGCTGAAAGGGAAAAAATCAACACCCAACTTCAAACCATTCTGGACAAACACACGGATCCCTGGGGCATCAAGGTCACGACCGTGGAAGTGAAGCACATCGACCTTCCGCAGGAGATGCAGCGGGCTATGGCAAAACAGGCCGAGGCTGAAAGAGAAAGGCGTGCCAAGGTCATCAATGCGGAAGGGGAATTCCAGGCTGCGGCTCGTCTGACCGAGGCGGCAGCCATCATTGCGGCTCACCCGGAGGCGCTTCAGCTTCGTTATCTCCAGACCCTGAGAGAAATTTCTTCGGAAGGGAATTCGACAACGCTCTTCCCCATCCCGATTGATCTCCTCAAGGTCTTTATGAAGAAGGATTAGGAGGCTGCCGGGAAATCCTAAGTTTCTCTTCCCCCCGGGGGGGAGAGCCTGTCCTCAGCCCTTTGGCTGTGAACTCAGGGGGGAACAGCTTTTCGAAGGATTCGGGTGAGCGGGTGCGGAGTCGATCAACGTGCCGCCTTGCTTATGTCGCTCGCCATCAAATACCAACCAGGAGAGAATAGACATGGAAGAAGAAACGAAAAAAGAAGAATCAGAGGTCGAGAAGAAAGAATCTGAGAAGCCTTTGGAGAAGATGACTGCGACCGAACTGCGACAGGTCGCCCTCAGTATCCCAAACCTCAGCGGCGTTCACGCGATGAAGAAGGAAGAGCTGCTGAAGGCCATCAGGGAAGCGAGGGGCATCAAAGAGGAAGACCAGGTGAAAGCAAAGGCAGCCGTCGTCCTTGA